>CAXXXU010000002.1:0-46328 GCA_963667055.2 Dehalococcoidia bacterium | reverse complement strand
CGAAATGCGTACCAGCCGGTGCACGCCGTGCTCGGTCTTCAAATAGCCGTAGGCCAAGCGGCCCTGCACCTCTACCAGGGCGCTCTTGATACCCGCTTCCTCCCCGGGCGATGAGTCCAGGATGCGGCCCTTGAATCCCTTGCGCTCGGCCCAGCGCAGGTACATGCGAAGCAGCATCTGCGCCCAGTCCTGCGACTCGGTGCCGCCGGCTCCGGCGTGTAAGGCAAGGATGGCAGTGCGGTTGTCGTATTCGCCGGAGAATACAACGTCCAACTCTAGCCTGCGCAACTCCGATTCGAGAAAGCTCGCCTCTTCATCAAGGGCTTCTTCAAGAGAAGAGTCATCCTCTTCCTGGGCAATCTGCACAAGCTCAAGGAGGGACTGAACCCGCGACTGGAAACTCTGCCAGCTTTCCACGGTGTCCCGCAGCTCGGCGAGGCGGCGCATATCCTGCTGCGCCTGTTGAGGACTGTTCCAAAAGTCGGTGGCAAGGCTGCGCTTTTCCAGGGCGGTCATGGCAGCCTGTTTCGCTTCTACGTCAAAGACGCACCATTAAGTGGGATACTCTTTCCAGCAACTGCTCTGCTCTGCTTCTGATCTCTTGCATTTCAACCTTCCACGACCCGTCTTGCGGGTCTACGATTCAATTTAGTTCCATGCGGCTCTGGGCCGGGGCCGCAACTGCTTCTCGCTGCGGTATCCTGCCCGCCGCGGCCTGATGAGCCAGTCGAGTCGGCTCAGGCATGCGGTAGCCCTTGCCGCTGGCAAGAACGTAGCGCATAGCGGTGTCCAGGTCAACCTTGTGGCCTATCGAGACGTACAGCGGGCTGACCCTGTCCCTGGTGCGCAGCGCAGCGCCGACCACCTCGCCCTTGTCCTCCAAATACGACCACGAGCCGCGCTCGTCTCCCAGCGGGCCGTGCTTGCCCCTGAGTATCGACTTGGCGCAGCCTATTGTCGGCAGGTCGGCCAGCGCTCCAACGTGGCAGGGCGATGCCGAAGCGTCTGGGATGCGCCAGTCCCTGGCCGTCGATGAGCGCAAGGTCTGGAGTGACGGTCAGCTTTTCCAAGGCTCCCAGCAGCACCGGCGACTCGCGGAAGGAGAGGTAGCCCGGGACGTAGGGGAACAGCGGCGCCCCCTCCGAGCATTTGACCTCGACGATTTCAAGGTCGGGGATGCTCATCACAACCACGGCTCCCCTGGCAACGCCGTTGCCGTCCGGCGGCGAAAGGTCCATGCCTGCAATGAACCGCGGCCTTTCGGGAACGACGCTGACCCGCGATACCCGTGAGGCCAGGTCGGACTGGATCGCCGCCGCTTCTTGAAGAGAGACGTCCCAGGGATGAAGTTGGAGGATGTTCAAGGCGATTGCTCCGTTTCAGACGGCGGCCATGATAGCAGTTGAGCGGCGGATGGTTCAATGGTATGCTGGCTTGCGGTCGGGGCGTGGCGCAGCCTGGTAGCGCACCTGCATGGGGTGCAGGGGGTCGGTGGTTCGAATCCACTCGCCCCGACCATTCAATTTACACCGCTTGCTCTGAGTTTCCCTGGCCTGCGCCCGTGAATCCATACCGCATTCTGCAAAGACAACACATATGTTGACAACAACACGATTGTTGTGCATTATAACAACGGATGAACGCACGAGAGTTCCGACGCTGGCTGAGGAGGCAAGGATGCACCTTCCACACTCATAAGGGCGGGAGCGGACATCTCACTGTACGGCTCGGAGGCCGCACCAGCCAGTTGCCAATGCACGGAGGCGGCAAGGAGTTGGGCCGGGGTCTCGTTGCGAAGATCAAGAAAGACCTGGGGTTGGACTGATGCTTGCATATCCGGTAACGCTGGAAGATGATGACGGGACTCTGCTTGTAACTTCCCCCGACTTCCCGGAACTGACCACCTTTGGAGACGACCGCGAGGAGGCCGTAGCTCGCGCGATCAACGCACTGGAAGAGGCGATAGCGGCCCGCATCCATGACCGCAAGGACATTCCCACGCCGTCCCGGGGCAAGACCTACGCTATATTGCCGACCCTGACCTCGGTGAAGGTGATGCTGTACCAGGGCATGAGAGACCAGGGTGTCGGCAAGGCGGAACTGGCGCGCCGCTTGGGTTGGCACATGCCGCAGGTTGATCGGGTGCTGGACGTTCAGCACAGATCCCGGTTGGACATGATGGACGCTGCCCTGGGAGCCATTGGACGGCAATTGCACGTGACCGCCGCAACGACAAGAGATGCTGTCCAGCTATGACAGCCGAGGCCACCCGGAAAAGATGCCATGGAACAGCACAAGAAAGTCAATCGGTCATACTGGGATGAGCTGGTGGCAATACACGCGTCCTCCGAGTTCTACAACCTGCAGGCTTTCAAGGCGGGCGCCTCCACGCTGCATTCCATAGAAAAGACGGAGATCGCGGACGTTCAGGGCAAGCATCTGCTACACCTGCAGTGCCACTTCGGGCTGGATACGCTTTCTTGGGCCAGGCTCGGCGCAAAGGTGGTGGGCGTAGACTTTTCGGAGAAGGCCATAGAGCTTGCCGGTTCGCTGGCCCGTGAGATGGAGATACCCGCCCGGTTTATATGCAGCGACGTCTACGATTTGCCCGCCAAGCTGAGACGCCGGTTCGATATCGTGTTCACCTCCTACGGTGTGCTCACCTGGCTGCCTGACCTCAGCCCCTGGGCAAAGGTGCTGGCCCGGTTCGTCAAGCCGACGGGCTTCGTCTACGTCGCGGACGACCACCCCTACGCCAGTATTCTTGAAGAAACGAAGGACGGCACGGTCTTGCCCGGCTACTCGTACTTCCAGGGCTCTGAGTCGATGTGGTTTCCCGCCGGAGGCTCCTACGCCGACAGGACCGCGCCGGTGGCGAATGAACACTACGAGTGGCATCATACCCTGGCAGAGCTGGTAGGCGCCCTGGTGGATGCTGGCCTTGTGATTGAGTCCCTCCGCGAGTTTCCCGTGTGCTCATGGCGGAGGTTCAGCGCCATGTCCAAAGATGAGGACGGCTGGTGGAGAATCAACGGCGACCCGTTCCCGTTGACCTTCTCGCTCAAGGCAAGGCTCGGAGCGGGTTAATCCCCCGGAGCCTGGGCTGGCCTGGGTGTTCTGAATACAATGAAGATAACCGGGATGGTCACCGCCAGTATCGCCATCATGACGTAGAACGCGGGCACATAGCTGTCGAAAGTGTCAAACGTCCAGCCTAGGAATAAGGGCCCGGCCAGTCCTATGGTTACTATTGCTCCGTCCACCACGCCCCAGATGGCGCCGAACGCTCTGGTGCCAAAGATGGTCCCGGCAATGATGGGGCGTGAGGGGACCGACATGCCGTGGAACAAGCCAAGGACAACGGCGAAGACCAGGGCCTGCCAGTAAACGGTTACGTTGGCCAGGATGAGCAGTGCGACGAACTGTCCAAACATGATCGTGGCAAGGACACGCCGCCAGTCGAATATGTCCATCAGCACACCGGCGAATATCCTGCCTATGGCGCTCACGCTGAAGGCAACCGCTACGGTGGAAGCGGCCTGTGTCCCGCTGAACCCTATACCCTGAAAGTAGGCTATCTGATGCACCTGCAGGCCGCCCATGCTGGCTTGCTGTGCCCCCAGAACACCGGCAAGCGCCCAGAATGCTCTGCTGCGCAAGGCCTGCTTCACCGTGAAATCGGAGGGTTGAAGAGGAGGAGCCGCTGTCCGCACGGGCGCAGCCGCCTGCTTGGCGTCGGTATCCGGCAGCACATCGCCGTCGGGTAGGTAGCCGTAGTCCTGGGGCCGGGCACGGGCAACGAGGGACAGCGGGATACCGATGACAAGTACGCCAAGGCCCAGCCAGAAGACGGCGGCACGCCAGCCCACTTCGGTTTCCAGGATGGATATCAGGATTACCGACGGCCCTCCCAGCGCGCCGCCCATCATGGCCAGGCTGGTGGCCCGGCCTCGCTTTCTACGAAACCAGCGTGCCACCACGACCGCCCAAGTGATGCCGTGCGATGCGCCGCTCATGCCAATGGAGGCATAGATGAACGCAACGTAGAACAGCCAGATGTTGGAGGCAAAGCTGATGAGCACCATCCCCGTTCCTACGATGATCACGCCAACCAGGATGACCTTCCTTGGGCCCACCCTGTCCACCAGATAGCCGACAACGGGAGAGAGGAGACCCGACTCCACCTGGCGCATGGAAAACGCTCCCGATAGGACGGTGCGCGATACATTGAAATCGTGGAGTATGGGCAGGAAGAAGACGGTGAACCCCTGCCAGAAGGATATGGAGAAGTAGGAGTTGAGAAGGATACTGGCCCCGACTATGTACCAGCCGTAGAAAATGCGGGGACGCCGCCTGGTCTGTCCGGAACCGCTGTCTGGGCCCGCTGACGGGGTTGTCTGGATGCGTCTTTCTCCCTAGAACAGTGTGATGAAGGCAGCGAGGCCGCTATGGAGCTACATACGCTCCGGCGCGGACATTCCCATGATCGATAAGCAGCGGGCCAACACGATGCGGCAGGCCTCGATGAGCTTGAGCCTGGCAAGGGTGACGGGCATCTCTTCCGGCGCTTCCGATACGACGCGGCACTGCTGGTAGAACCAGTGGAACGCCGTGGCCAGTTCCGTGGCGTAGCGCGGAAGGTGGTGCGGCTCCAGGGTTTCGGCCATGTGCTGCACCAGCTCAGGCAGCACCACCATCTTCTTGATCAACGCCGTCTCCGCTTCGTGGGTCAGCAGGCTTACGTCGCCTGATGCGTAGTCCAAGCCTCGCTCTTGGGCCAGCGCCATTATGCCGGCGATGCGAGCGTGGGCGTACTGCACGTAGTAGACCGGGTTGTCGGCGGACTCCTTCTTCGCCAGTTCGATGTCGAAGTCCATCTGGCTTTCCGGCGTGCGCGACAGGAAGAAGAAGCGGCAGGCGTCGGAGCCCGCCTCATCCAGCAGCTCGCGCAAGGTGACTATCTCGCCGGAACGTTTGGAGGCGCGCACCGTCTCGTCGCCCCGCTTCAGCGTAACGAGCTGGCTGACTATGATGGTCAGCCGCGCCGGGTCGATGCCCAGGGCGGAAACCGCCGACTTCATGCGCGAGATGTGCCCCTGGTGGTCTGCGCCCCATATATTGATGACCCGGTCGAAGCCGCGTTCGATGAACTTGTTTCTGTGGTAAGCAATGTCCAGCGCAAAGTAGGTGGGATCGCCGGTGGAGCGGATGAGGACGTTGTCCTTATCCTCGCCCAGGCTGGTGGATGTGAACCAGGTCGCGCCCTCTCGGTCCGCCATGTATCCGTTGCTTTCCAGGTATTTAAGCGTGGCGGAGGGTTCCCCCTTCCGGCGAAGCTCGCCGTTTTCACTGAACCAGACGTCAAAGGTGACCTGGACATCCTCCAGGTCCTTGCGGATGATGGCCAGCATCTTCTCCAAGCCAACCGCGCCTATCTCAGCGACGGCTTTGTCGTCGGGCAGGTCCAGGAAGCGGTCTCCGTGTTCGGCGGCCACTTCCCTTGCAAGGTCGTTCATGTACTCGCCCATGTAGCCGCTTTCGGGCATCTCGGCGTCCCTGCCCATCAGCTGCTGGTAGCGCACCAGGAGAGAGCGGTAGAAGGTGTCCATCTGCGTGCCCGCGTCGTTGATGTAATACTCCGTGGAAACGTCGTAGCCGGCCGCGGCCAGGATGCTGGCCAAGCCGCTGCCGAGCACGGCGGTGCGGGCGTGTCCCACGTGCAGCGGCCCCGGTGGGGTTGACGCTGGCGAACTCCACCTGCACGCGCTCTTTTGTCGGGCGTTGCAGGTTGCCGTAGGTCTCACCGGCCCGGATTATCTCCTCGACCTGTTGGCCGCAGCCAGCTCTGCTTCACCACGAAGTTGATGAAGCCGGGAGCGGCGGCGCGCACTTCTTGGATGGAGTCGTCGGTGGGGGTGAGGGGCACCAGCCGCTCCGCGATGGACATGGGGCTCATGCGCGCGGCTCGCGCCAAGCGCAGGGGCAGGCTGATGGCGAAGTCGCCGTGCTCCGGGTTCTGTGGCCGCTCGACTTCGATGGCAGGAGTGGGCCCGGCGGGCAGAGCGCCGCTCTGCTGTGCGGCCTCGACCGCCTGCGCGGCAAGTTGGGCTATACGGTCTTTGAGCAACATTACGCTCTAAATGATACCACGACGGAGGCTTGGTGAGGTTGGTAGACCCGGGAATCAGACGTCTACTAGTATGTCGGTTTCACTCCACGAGCCCCTGGGTGAGAGCTTCCAGCCTTCCAATCCATTCTGCAAAGTGCTGGCATCTCGTTCGCAGAGTAGTCAGTCCAATCCTCTCCGCCACTATTGGGCCAGAAGACGCTTTGGTGGATGCATACTCCGGTATTTCTCTGACTAGTCGCTTAGACGGTGCAGTTTCGTTCCCATCGTTGATCAGCTCAGGATTAGATTGTTCGGCAACTTGGGCGAGCCTCCCCGATTCCTGCGGAGTGCCGGTTAAACTGCGCTTCAAGTTTTTGGGGATCGGAAAATAATAGCGCCTCAAATTCGTGGAGTTGGAGATAGGGAACGAACCGCTGGTCGGGTATGTCCTCCAGCAAAGCATCCTCAAGAAGCCTAACGCGAGCATAAGGATTGTGCAATTGTCTGGCATCTTCGTAACCAGGGAAATCCCCGGGCAGGGCATAAAGGTCGAACATGGTTGTGAAACGCGCATCGGCGTTTTGGTCTTGCTTCATCCAACGCTCGATGTCCCTCTTTGCCTTAGCATAACTCCGAACACCTCCACTGTACTTTCGGCCACGCGAACGGCTCGTCTCAACACATCTGGCGGCAACCCAGATGGAGTGGTCGCCTAAATGCGGACCCAGAACCTTCTCTATGAACTGGCGTTCCGTCGGTCCTTCTACGACGAAATTCAATCTTACGGGCATTTAGGGTTGTCCACCCAACACATTCTTTTCCCACAACTCAGAGAGTGAGTAGTCGTCTAACCACTCCTCCAGCTTTTCGGAATCAAGATGCCTGAATACTGACTGTCGACCCTCGCGCTCGACCACCACAATGTCTTCAGGCTCAAAACAATCTACCAGTGCCGTTGATTGGGTGGCTACTATCACTTGAATACTTTTTGATACCGCGCCTATCAATCCGCCCACCACAGTTATAGCGTAAGGATGCAATCCCAACTCTGGCTCGTCCAGAATCAGGACGTCCGGCAGAGTTTCTTCCGGTTGCAGTAGCAGTGATACCAGGGCAATTACTCGCAACATACCATCCGACGCCTGTGAAGCGTCAAATACCTGGTCGCTGCCTCGCTCCCGCCAGGCCAGCAGCACAGAGCCATAGTCATCTACCAGTTCAAAGTCGGAAAAGAACGGCAGGATCAGTCTGATGTTATCCACTATGCGCTTGTAGTGCCAACTCTCCTTTTCTCTCAGGCGTAGTAAGAACGGGGCAATATTGCCTGCGTCCTCTTTCAAGTAACGGTTGTCGTTGACAGCCCATTTGCTACGGATTCGGGCATTGTGCGCCGTATTGTGGAACTGATATACGATTATTCTTCTTAGAATACCTAGAATAACGCGAGCTGTCGTATCTCCACCGGCTTTCTCAATCAGCATAGGACTACGATGCCCGGCTCCCGTAGAAGTCCAATCAGCTAGTGAACTGTAATCTATCCCTGAAAACCGGTATCTTTCGTCGGCGAATATCAACGTATCGCCAGCGGCGAAAACCAAGCGGAAGAAGTACTGATTCTGCCCTGCGCCTGTTTCAATCGTCAACTCGGCTTGTATCTCTTTAGTCACGTCTGGCCCGTAGTGCAGCAACTTGCCGGCCCCTCCTTGCTGACCCACGAAAAGCTGTAGGTTGTCTTGGTCTGCCAGCATCCAGCTCATCATACGGAAGAAGGAAACAAAGTTTGACTTACCTACACCGTTGGGGCCAATGAGAACTGTAAGAGGGCGAGGCCGGAAGCTTCCCAAGTCTTGGATTGTCTTGAATCCCCTCAGAGTTATTGACGCGAGTTTGTTGTCCATAATCGAAACTGACACTTATCCTTTGACTGGATCAGTCTACCACAGTGCGAACATATAACCCCCTACCCCGCCTCTCCCCCGCCGGCAAACGTCGATTGAGCCAGCGACTCCCTCAAATCGGGATGCTGGGAAAGAGCGGGATCGCAGTCAAGCAGGGCCTCCGCCTCCCGGCGGGCCAGCGACAGCAGGTCGGTGTCACTGATACGGGCCATGCGCAGGTCCGGCAGGCCGCTCTGCCGCGTGCCGAAGTAGTCGCCCGGGCCCCGCAACTCTAGGTCTTTCTCCGCCAGCTTGAATCCGTCGCCCATCTCTTCCATCGCGGCAAGACGCTCCTTGGCGTCTTCCGACGGTTCTTCGGCGACAAGGGCGCAGCAGCTGGCGTGATCGCCGCGTCCCACGCGTCCCCGGAACTGGTGCAACTGGGCAAGCCCGAACCTGTCCGCGCCCTCTATGACCATGACGGTGGCATTGGGCACGTCTATGCCAACCTCCACCACCGGCGTGGAGACCAGAATATCCAGGCTGCCATGGCGAAAGGCGTCCATCACCTCTTTCTTCTCGCCGGTCGACATGCGGCCGTGAAGCAGTCCCACTCGCAGGTCGGGGAAGACCTCTCCGGCAAGGCGGTCGCGCTCCTTCACCGCAGCGCGGGCGTTGATCGCCTCCGATTCATCGATCAGCGGATAGATGAAGAAGACCTGCCTGCCCGCAGCAATCTGCTCTTCCACAAATTTGTAGATCGAACGGCGGCGCTCCGGGCCGACGGCCTTGGTTCGTATGGGCTGCCTGCCCGGCGGCAGCTCGTCGATGGTGGAGAGATCAAGGTCGCCGTACAGTGTAAGGGCAAGGGAGCGTGGGATGGGGGTGGCCGACATGACGAGCATGTGCGGACTCCGCCCCCGCTCCCGCAGAGCGGCGCGCTGCATCACCCCGAAGCGGTGCTGCTCATCCACCACGGCCAGCGCCAGGTTTGGTATCTCCACGCTCTCCTGTATGACGGCATGCGTTCCAATCACGATGTCCAGGGCGCCTGCGCCAAGCATCTGGTGAATCTCGCGTTTGGCCTTTGCCGGTGTGCTGCCCAGCAACAGACCAACAGTGATGGGCTTGGGATACGGATCAAGACGCACCGAGAGCAGATGCCCGCTGATGGTAGGCATGACCAACCCCTCCAGCAGGCGGCCCACGGTGAGGAAGTGCTGCTCGGCAAGGACCTCTGTGGGCGCCATGATTGCGCCCTGGAAACCGCAGGCGGCGGCGGTGAGCAAGGCAGCCAGGGCGATCACGGTCTTGCCGCTGCCGACCTCTCCCTGGAGGAGACGGCTCATGGGACGTTTGTCACTCTCGATATCGGTCATCACTTCGTTAAGTACGCGCTTCTGGGCCTCGGTAAGCGCAAAGGGCAGCGAGCCGAGGAACGCGTCCATAACCCCGTGAGGCGGAGACAGTAGCGCCGCCGTCTCCACCGAATCCGACTGCCTGCGAATGGAGAGGACGCCAAGCTGCTGCATGAACAGCTCCTCGAAGGCGATGCGGCGGCGCGCCGCTTCGTAAGAGCTGGGAGTATCCGGATAGTGGGCTTGCCACAGGGCGCGTTCCAGGCGAAGAAAGCCGTTGCGTTTCAGGATATCCACGGGTAGGCCGTCCTTTACCGAGGAGGCGGCCCGGCCCAGGGCCTCCCGCACTATCTTGCGCATGGACTGCTGCGTGATGCCTTCGCTCAGAGGGTAGACGGGAAAGAGGCGTCCATGTTCGGCTAGCTTCTCCAGGCTGCTGCCGGCATTCACCAACTCCAAGTGCGGAGCGTTCATGCTGCGGCGTCCGTTAAACGTGGTCACCCTTCCACTCAGTACGTATCTGGCGCCGCTCTTTAGATTCCTTGCCATGTACGGCTGATTGAACCAGACGACACGAATAGTGCCCGTTTCATCTACGAAGTCGGCTTCCACAATTTTGAGGGGATGTCTTGGATTCGGGGGTGAAGGCGATGTCCACAGACTGGCCGCCACCGAGTGCTCCTCATTTATTTGAAGTTCGGCTATCTTCACCACGCGGTTGTGCCGCCTGGGAAACAAATGCAACAGGTCGCCAACCGTCTTCAAGCCAAGACGATTCAGCGGGGCGGATACCCGGGACGTAACGCTGCGAAGCACGGATGCCGGAAGGTCCGCAGACAGCGACTTGTCGACGGGAACAGGTTTCTTGGGCGCGGGCTTGGCGGCGGGCGTCCCCTCCGCGGAGGCTTCAACGCCCAAAGCGGAAAGGGCGGTGAGCACCCAGCGGGAACGCTCCTTCTCAGTCATGCCAGCGTAGGAGACCGGGAGCAGATTGCCGGCGCGGAGAGGCTTGGCTTCTTTCTCAGCGCTGCCGGAGGCTTGCCACTGTTCAAGGAAGCCGTCCAAGCCGCCGTAAACGGACTTGTTGTCGTAGCCGCGCTGTTGTTCCAGCTTCAGCGCCCCTATGAAGGCCTTAAGCCGGGCGCCGTCCCCTGATTTCTGGCTTCTAGTCTTAGAAGGCGTGGCAGCCTCCTTACCGGGTGGTTGTCTCTTTAGGCCGATTCGGGGGTCTTTTCCGACTGAATCACTATGCCGATGACGCCGGGCCCTGCGTGCGTGCCAACTACGGGCCCAATACGGCCCTGCAACACCTGGCCGTCCGCGACGAGAGGCCTGATCCGTTCAGCCAGCGCCTCAGCCTCCTCGTCCGTGCTGCTGTGCATCACCGCCGCCTGCTTGAGCGGCGCCCTCTCTTCCGCCAGGGTGACCATGTACTGGATGCCGTATGCCCGGCTGCGCACCGAGGTGGCCGACTGCACGATGCCGTCCAGTACGGTGATGATGGGCCTCACCTTGAGCATCGTGCCGATGAATCCCCGCACCATGCCGATGCGGCCGCCCTTGCGCAGATATTCCAGGGTGTCCAGCAGCCCGAAAAGCTGCACCTGTTCTACGGCGCTATTGGCTTCTTCCAGGACGGCTTCAAGGGAAGCGCCCTGTTGAGCGGCTTTGGCCGCGGCCATGGCCACCAACCCGGTCCCCAGGGCGGCCTGCTCGGAATCTATGATCTCGATGCTGGAGCCTTCCATCTGCTCCTTGGCCTGCCTGGCCGAGTTCAACGTGCCGCTGAGCTTATCCGAGATGTGGATGGAGACTATCTGGTCTCCGGCCTCCGCCAGAGAGCCGTAGACCTCCATGAACTTGCCCGGCGAGGGCTGAGAAGTGGTCGGCAGTTGCCGCGCCGCGGCAAGCCTCTGAAAGAACTCGTCAGGGAGGATGTCTATCCCGTCCAGTAAGGTCTCCTCTCCAAAATGAACGTTGAGCGGGATCACGGTGATGCCCAACTGCTCGGCTGTTTCAGCCGGCAGGTCGGCGGTGCTGTCGGTGACTATTCTTATGGCCATAATGAGCTAAACTCCCTATTCAATAGATACCAGGTAATTGTAATGTGGCTGTCCGCCGTATACCAGGTCAACCTCAACGCCCGGACACCATTCCTCCACCTTCTCCGCCGCTTGTCGGGCCTGCTCCTCCTGCGTGTCACCGCCCCAGTACAGGGTGACGAGGTTCCCCGGCGAAGGCGCGGCGCGGCGGCACAACTCTCGCAGCGCCTCATCGATGTCGTGTGAAACGGCGACGAACTGTCCGTCCAGCAGGGCTATGAATTCGCCTTCGCTCACGCTTCTGCCCTCTATGGTGGTGGAGCGTACCGCCCTTGTCAGTTCCCCCGATTGCAGCGCGGACACGGCGTCCCACATGCCTGCCAGGTTGGACTCTGCGCCGGCTTCCGGGTCGAAGGCCAGCAAGGCGGATACGCCCTGGGGAACGGACGTGGTGGGCAGAACGTGGACTGGTTTTTCCGATAGAGAGGCGGCTTGCCGTGCGGCGGGCACTATGTTGGAGTTGTTGGGAAGAAGTATGACCTCCGCCGCGGCGCAATGCCCTACGCTATCCGACAGCTCCTTTGCGCTGGGATTCATGGTCTGTCCGCCCCGCACTACATCAACCGCGCCCAGATCGATGAATATCTGCTCTATACCGTCGCCGGAAGCGACGACGACCACGCCCAGGGGCACGTTTTCCTGCTGGCCGCCTCGGTGGCCCTCCAGGAAGCCGCGATGCTGCCGGTCCATATCCTCCATTTTCAGCTGGGATACGCTGCCCAGCGTCCTGACATGGGCAACTATGGCTTCTGGCTCCTCGGTATGAAAGTGGACTTTGATCACGTCCTCCATGCCCACGACCACCGTGGAGCGCGCGTTCTGCTCCAGGTAGTTCCTGATTTCCGCAACGTCCACAGCGAAGTCCGAAAGGAGGAATTGGGTGCAGTAGCCGAACTCCTCTTGCTCAGTGGCGTCCAGGTACGCCGCGCTGGGGGCCGCCTGCCCAACGTCTATGTCAAGAACCTTGGGATCTTCTCCGTTCAGATAGCAGATCATCCCGTCTATGATGGCGACTATCCCCAGACCGCCGGCATCGACGACGCCCGCTTCCTTGAGCTTTTCAAGCAGGTCCGGCGTCTCCAGCAATGCCTGGCATGCGGCTTCATAGGCGTAGCTCAGCACCCGTACTGGGTTACACTCTCCGGAGGCTGTCCTTTGCCCGGCTTCCTCGGCGGCTTTTCTGATCACGGTGAGCATGGTGCCTTCCACAGGATTGCCCACGGCTTTATAAGAAGCCCGCGAAGCTTGGTCAAAGGCGCGGGCAACGTCCTCCGCCGAGAGAGACTCCCTGTCTTTGAACCCCTCGGCAAGCCCGCGGAAAAACTGCGACATGATGACGCCGCTGTTGCCGCGCGCGCCCATCAGCGTCTGGTAGGCCACGGCCTGGGCCACCTCGTCTCCCGTTGCGTCGTTCAGCTCGTCAAGAGCGGGCTGAGCCGATTTAAGGGTGAGGTACATGTTGGTGCCGGTATCGCCGTCGGGAACGGGAAAGACGTTCAGGGCGTTGGCAATGGGGGCGTTCAGTTCCAGAGACGTTGTGGCGGCAACCAGCATACCTCGAAAATCGTCGCCGCTGAGGTTGGCAAAGGTGCTTTGCGCTCTGTGGATCATTGAGGCATCCGCTTGAACTGTACTCGAACCTGTGCTACTTTAAGCGGAGTATATATCCAGCCCTGCGCTGGCGTCAAAGAGATTGAGTCATGGCTAAGTGCAATGTTTGCGGAAAAACGGGCCAGTTCGGCCACAACGTAAGCCACTCCAAGAGGGCCACCAACACCAGGTGGCTCCCGAATGTTCACAAGACCAAGCTGCTGATAGACGGACGGATGCAGCGCGTACGGCTATGCACCCGCTGTCTGCGCACGCATCACCGGAAAATAGCCTACGCTGGCTAGCTGAAGGAGACCCCTTCCAGCTTAGCCCTCAGCCTCTCCAGGGCCTGCCGCACCGTTTCGCGCTCGTTGAAAACGGCGGAACCCGCCACCAGCACAGTCGCGCCGGCTTGCGCTACCGAAGCGATGGTGTCCTGGTTCACACCCCCGTCCACTTCCAACTCGGCTTTGGCGCCTAAGGCGTCGAGGCGCTGACGCATACGGCGCAGCTTATCGACTGAACTGGCGATGAAGGCCTGGCCGGGTAAGCCGGGGTTGACCGACATAACAAGGACTTGGTCAAGGTAGGGCAGAACCTCTTCGATAGCGGATACAGGGGTTGTCGGGTTGATGGCCACGCCTGCTTTAGCGCCCGCTTCCTTGATCTGCCGCACGACTCCGTGTAGATGCGCGCAAGCCTCGGCGTGGACGGTGAGTATGTCTCCCCCGGCCCTGGCGAACTCTTCCACGTGCCGCTCCGGCTCCACGATCATGAGATGTATGTCCAGTGGCAGCGCAGTGCGAGCGCGCAGGGCCTGCACCATGGACGCGCCGAAGGTGATGCTGGGCACGAACCGCCCGTCCATGACGTCCACGTGGATGTAGTCCGCGCCCGCTTTTTCAGCTTCGCATACGGCGTCTCCCAAGCTGGCGAAGTCCGCGGAGAGTATGGACGGAGCTAGCTTGAAGTTGCTCATCGGCTAAGCTTCAACTCTCCAGCAGAGAGCGCGCCCGTTCCAGCGCCTCCCGCACCCGATTGGGCGCGGTGCCGCCGTGTACGTCCCGCGCCTGAATAGACTTTTCGGCGGTGACCTGGTAGACGTCCTCTTCAAACACTTCCGAGAAGCGGCGGTACTCCTCCAGGCTCAACTCTCCGAACTGCTTCCCCTGCTCCGAGGCGTATTCGGAGACTCGGATCATAACGCCGTGGGCCTCGCGGAACGGCACGCCCTTGGCCACCAGGTAGTCGGCAAGGTCTGTGGCCAGCACCATGCTGTCTCTGGCGGCTTGCCTCATGCGCTCCGTATTGAACTCGGCGGTGGCTATCATGCCGGACATGACCTCAAGCGTGGCTTGGAGCGTGTCCACGGAGTCGAAGAAGCCCTGTTTGTCCTCTTGCAAGTCGCGGTTGTAGGTCATGGGCAGTCCCTTGATCACGGTCAGCAGCGCGATGAGGTTGCCGTAGACACTACCCGTTTTGCCGCGGGCAAGCTCGGCGAAGTCGGGGTTGCGCTTCTGCGGCATCATGCTGCTGCCGGTGACGTACTCGTCGCCCAGGCGGATGAAGTTGAACTCCTGCGACGACCAGTAGACAATCTCCTCCGCCAGCCGCGACAGGTGCGCCATGCAGAGGGCGGCGTTCGCCAGGTATTCGACCAGATAGTCGCGGTCGGATACGACGTCCATCGAGTTCTCGCTTATGCGGGCGAAGCCCAGCTCCCTGGCAAGAAACTCGCGGTCGTAGTCGTAGGGCACTCCGGCCAGAGCGCCGCTGCCCAGGGGCATCACGTCGGTGCGCCGCAGGCATTCCTGGAACCTCTCCGCGTCGCGCTGCAGCATGTGGAAGTAGGCCAGCAGATGGTGGGACAGCAGCACGGGCTGGGCGCGCTGCACGTGGGTGTAGCCCGGCAACGCCGTCTCCATATTGGCCCCCACTGCGTCCAGGATGGCTTCCTGGAAGCCGCGGATGAGACGCACCGTATCCTGGATGGCCTGCTTGGCGTAGAGTCGCACGTCCACCGCCACCTGGTCGTTGCGGGAACGGGCAGTGTGCAGCCTGCCCGCCGCGTCGCCTATCTTTTCATAGAGCCGCGATTCGATGTTCATGTGGATGTCTTCGAGCTGGGGCTGCCAGGGAAATGCGCCGTCCTCTATCTCCTTCTGAATCCCGGCAAGGCCGCCGGCTATGGCCTCGGCGTCGGCTTCGGAGATGATGCCCTGCTTGGCGAGCATGCGGGCATGCGCTATGGAAGCGGCTATGTCCTGCTTGTACAGCCGTCTGTCGTAGTGCAGGGAGACGGTGTAGTCCGACGAAATCTTTGGCCTGGGAGTCTTGCTTTGCGTCATAGCTGTAGCGATTCGACTTTGATCAGGCGCTGGCTCACCGGGTCTACCTGGTAGCCCAGTGCCTCCAGCGCGGTGACGCCGAGCACGGGGATATCGTCCGGCTCACCGAAGATTATAGGGGCCACAGTGATGGAGTCCTCATAGTTAAATTGCGCGCCGCCTATTTTCCTGTTGATCAGTCCACCAAAGCCGCGAAACTCTCGTTCTCCTATCGGCTCTATGCCAAGCTCTCTGAGGATTAGGGAAGGAACGACGGTGAGCAGTGCGCCGGTGTCCGCCAGAAACTCTATGCTGCGATGCTTCCCAGGCTCTGATACGTTGGCGACTTCCATTTCTACGTGTGTGAAGCCCATCAGCCGGCGTCTCCCCGCGCCCGCAGGGCGCTGCTGCGCAGTCTATGCGCATTGACTCTGATGAATCCCGTGGAGTCCGGGGCCTCGAAGCCGCCTATCCTATCCATGCTCACCAGGTCCTCGTTGTACAGCGTAACGGGTGAGCGCCGCTCCTTGGTGACGACGTTGCCCTTGTACAGCCCCAGGGTCACCGTGCCGGTGACGTACTCCTGGCTTTTGTCCATCACCAGGCGCAGCAGCTCCATCTCCGGGGAGAACCAGAACCCGTAATACACCAGCTCCGAAAAGCGTGGGATCAGCGAATCGCGGAGGTGCATCACCTCTCTGTCCAGCGTGATGCCTTCCAGGTCTCGATGCGCCTTGTGCAGGATTGTGCCGCCCGGCGTTTCGTAGACGCCGCGCGACTTGACGCCGACGAAGCGGTTCTCCACCATGTCCTCCCGCCCGATGCCGTTGACCCCGCCCAAGTGATTGAGGTAGGCGAACAGCGCCAGCGGCTCCGATTGTGTCGTGCCGTCGCTGAGGTTGCGAACCTCCACGGGATTCCCTTCGCGGAACTCTATCTCAAGCTCCGTCTCTTTGTTGGGAGCGCGTTTGGGCGAGCGCGTCATCTGGAACATGGAATTCCGCGGGCGGCGCGCCGGGTCTTCCAACTCCCCGGCCTCATAGCTGATGTGCATCAGGTTGGCGTCGCTGCTCCACGGTTTGCGCTTGGTCGCCGATACGGGGATGCCGTTGAGCCGGGAATAGCGCAGCATGTCGGACCTGCCGGTGAACTTGCCTAGAAAGACGGGGTCGCGCCAGGGGACGTATATCTCCAACTCCGGAGCCAGCGCGTGGAAAGTGAACTCGAACCGCACCTGGTCGTTTCCCTTGCCCGTGGCGCCGTGCGAAAGCGTGGTAGCCTTCTCTCTCAGCGCCGCCTGCACCTGGCCTTTGGCCGTGACGGGACGCGCCAGCGACGTGCCGAGGAGATAGCGCCCCTCGTAGATGGCGTTGGCCCTGATTGCGGGATAGATGAAATCGGTAACGAATTCATGCCGCAGGTCTTCCACGTAGGTGGCCGAAGCGCCAACCTGCCGGGCTTTGCCCACAACCTCCTCCATATCCTCGTCCTGGCCCAAGTTTGCGGTGTAGGTGACCACGTCGTGTCCCTGGCTGATGAGCCAGTGCAGGATGACGGAGGTATCCAAGCCTCCGCTGTAGGCAAGGACTATCTTCTTCTGGCCTTCTGTCATGCCAACACCTTTTGCAAGGCACTATCCAGCTTCTGGACGCCTTGGTCTATCTCCTCCTTGCTCACCGTCAGCGGCGGCATGAACCGTATGGTGGTGGGCCGCACCGCGTTGAGCAGAAGCCCCTCTTCGTTGCAGGCTGCGACCACCTTGGCCGAAAGTTCATCATTGAATACGAGTCCAAGCAGCAGACCCATGCCCCGCACCTCGGTGATGCTGGAATGGCGCGACTTCAACTCGACAAGGCGCTCCTTCAGATACTCTCCGGCCGCTGCGGCTTGGGACGGCACGTCGTTGTCGACTATGTACTTGGAGGATGCGTACGCCGCGGCGCAGGTGAGGACGTTGCCGCCGAACGTGGAGCCGTGGTCGCCGGGTTCCAGCACGGCGGCTTCCTCCTTGGCGAGGAACGCGCCGATGGGCACGCCGCCGCCCAGTCCCTTGGCCAGGGTCATCACGTCCGGCTCCACGCCAAACGTTTGGTAGCCGAACAGGGTGCCCAGGCGGCCCAAACCTGTTTGTATCTCGTCGAAGATGAGGAGGAGTCCGTTCTGGTCGCACCAATCGCGGACGGCCTTGAGGTAGCCCTCCTCCGGCGCGTTGACTCCGCCTTCGCCCTGCAACGGCTCCAGCATGACGGCGCAGGTAGCATCGCTGGTGGCGTTCTTGATCGCCTCCAGGTCATTGTACTCGACGTTGACGAAGCCGTCGGCCAGCGGCCTCCAGGCCTCTTGATAGTGGGGTTGGCCCGTGGCGGCTATCATTCCCAGAGTGCGTCCATGGAACGAATTGAGAGCGGTGATGATCTCGTATGCGCCGTTGCGGTGCAGCTTGCCGTACTTACGCGCCAGCTTCGCCGCCCCCTCATTGGCTTCAGCGCCGCTGTTCGAGAAGAAGACCCTGTCCAGGCAGCTGTTGTCTATGAGCACCTGCGCAAGCTGAAGCTGAGGCACCGTGTAGTAGGCGTTGGAAGTCTGCATTAGGGTGGCGGCCTGTTCCTGGATAGCCTCCACAACCGCGGGGTGGCAATGCCCTATGTTGTTCACCGCCCAGCCGGCGGTGAAGTCCAGATACTCCTTCCCCGTTTCGTCCCATACCTTTGTCCCCTCGCCTTTGACTATGGTCACAGGCTGACGACGCACCACTTGCATGTAATATTCGCTCTCTATCTGTTGCCAAGTGCTCACGATGTCTGCTCCTCTTCTAATAGGTCTGATAGTTGCCTTACCGCCTCTTCCAGCGTGATTATACCCGTCCTCAAGTCTTGCAAGGCCTGCTGTATAGCCTCCAGCTGCCTCGCCGTTTCCTCAGATACTGTGGGAGGAGCGCCTCCATCGGGCGGACTTGGCGCTGCGACGACCTGGTCTCCAAGCAAGGCTTCCAGCGCCTCATCCAGCGAGGGCTCCATGACCACCCTGTTGGCGGAAGCCAGTATAACGCGCTTCAGCTCAGGCAAGGGCAACCCTTCCGCTCTGAGATATACCGGCTCCACGTAAAGTATGGAATCGGCTACCGGAATGACCAGCAGGTTCCCCCTGATCACCACCGACCCGGACTGGTTCCATAACGTGAACTGCTGCGATATATCGGTATCGTTGTCTATGCGCGCTTCTATCTGCACCGGGCCGTCTATTTGCACCCCCCTGGGGAATGTGTAGGCCACCAGCTTGCCGTACTCGGGCCCGTCCATGCGCGCCGCCAGCCAGGCCACCATATTGGGTTTGTCCGCCGGGGTAAAGGGAAGGATCAGGACAAACTCCACGTCCTCCTCGCCGGGCAGCTTCATAATCACGTAGTAAGGTTCAACCGCCTGCTGATTGCCAAAGAAGACCTCCAATGGAACGCTCCACTGGTCCTCTTTGTTGAAGAAAACCGTTGGATCCGTCATGTGATACTGGAGGTAGGTCTGCGCCTGGACCGAAAACAGGTCTTCCGGATACCTCAGATGTTCCCTGAGGAACGGCGACATTTCATCCATGGGCGTGAACAGAGCAGGGAATATCTTGGCGTAAGTCTGAATAAGGGGGTCTTGCGGATCAGCTATGTAGAACTGCAGCTTGCCGTTGTAAGCGTCTACCACCACCTTCACGCTGTTTCTGATGTAGTTGAACCTATCATCGAACGGTCTTGAGTACGGATATTTGTCCGTCATTGTATAGGCGTCTTGCATCCAGACCAGCCTTCCATCGTCCACTATCAAGTAGGGGTCTGCGTCAAGCTGCAAGAAGGGCGCTATGTGGCTGATCCGCTCCTGAATGTGCCGGCTGTAGAGGACTTTGCTCTGGGGCAGGATTTCACCGCTGATCAGTATGTTGATATCCCCAAACTGCCAGGCATACGCAATCCGCCTCAGCAGCGAGCTAAGGTGGACGCCGCCCGAACCCTGGTACTGGACGTAGACGGGCACGTCTTCCTCGGTTGGATGGTCGAATTCAGGCGTGTTGCTGTTGACTATGACGTAGCTGTTTGTGTTCTCGCCGTAGTAGACCTCCGGCCTGGTGATTTCAATGTCGCCGGTGGGAGGCACGTCCTGCACGAAGAAGATGGGCCTGCCCTCATCGGTGAACTCGGTGACGGGGCTGGCGGCGGCGCCGTAGCCATGGGTGAACTGGAGCCGCTGGTTGACCCATCTCTGGGCCTCTTCAGGCAGAAACTCCGGGTAGAGCTCGCGGGCCCCGATGAGCACCTGGCGATATTCATCATTTATGTGATACCTGTCTACGTCCACGTCTTGGAAGTTGTAGTAGAGACGGAGATGCTGGATCTGGTTGTAAGTGTCAACCAGGGGGCGCGGATCCCATAGACGCACGTTGTTCACGGTCTCCTGGTTGGCCAGTATGTCGGCTGAAGTAAGCTGGGCCGTCGCTTCGTGTGAGCGCTCCTCTACCCGGTCCAGCCCAAAGGCGGCGCGAGTAAACTCAATGTTGCGGGCGATGAAGCTGCGCTCCCTCTGCAATTCGTTGGGTTCAACGGTGAAACGCTGGATGAACGAAGGGTAGAGGCTGCCCAGGCCAACCGCGGCTGCCAGCCAGAGAACCACGCCGCCGATGATGAGGCGGTTGCCCCTTGCCCCTCTCAGCGAAGGATGCAGGGTGGCCAGCAGCAAGACGCCGCTGGCCGCGGCAATAGCCGCCATGACCAGCAATACCGGCAGGCGCGCGTTGATGTCGGTGTAGGTTGCGCCAAAGACCGCGCCGTCTGCGGACAGCAGTACCTGATACCTGTCCAGGATGTGCATGAACGCCAGGTTGAAGAAGACCAGCGATCCCAGGACGGCCAGGTGCCCTCTCTGCCATGGCGTCAACTGAAAGGGCATGCCCCTCAGCGCAAAGTAAGCTATGTATATGACGGTGGTTGCCAGCAGCAGGACTATGAACGCTCCAAGGAGCCAGCTTTGCGCCAGGTTCAGAATGGGAAGGGAGAACACGTAGAAGGAAACGTCGTTTTGGAAAACCGGGTCTGAAATCCCAAAGGATGAGCTGTTGATCAGCCTCAGCGCCAGCTCCCACTGGCTGCTGAGGCTGGAGCCAAACGCCAGCGAGACGAGTACGGCGCCAAGTACAATGGCCAGGATGGTCAACCTCTTCAGCCAGTAAATGGTCTCGGCCGGGAGCGGAAGAACCGACTCCCCGCGAGCGTGGCGCAGGGCGAGTACGGCGGTTACTGCGATCATTGCGCCAAAGGTCAGAGACCCCGCAATAAAAAGCCAGGCGCGAGTCCACAATATGGTCCTGTACACGTCCAGGTAGCCCAGCGAGTTGAACCACAGCCAGTCCGTATAGACGCCCCGCAGGGTGTTGAACAACACCACCAGGAAGACGACGCCTAGTAGGATCAGCCCCCACTTGATGAACGAGCCGGTATTGGGAGGAAAAGCAAGAGTAGGCTCCCACTCTAAGGAAGATCCGTTGCCGCCGTTCTGTCTCAAATCACTTCACCTCTTGGAATTGCCTGGGCTGTTAATCGCGTACCTACATTATCATTGTTTAAGGCTTTAAGCAGCGACTGGGGAGACCTGCCGTCTATTATATGGGCTGCCGGAACTCGCTGCAGGGCTTTCACGCAGGCTTCCAGCTTTGGAATCATGCCGCCGTCCGCCGCGCCGGACGCGAGCAGCCCCTGCACTTCCTTGGGCGTAAGCCTGGTTATCAGCCTCCGCGATGAGCCCAGAACGCCCTCCACGTCCGTAAGGAAGATGAGCCGCTGCGCCGCCAACGCCCAGGCCAGGTGGCCGGCCGCGGTGTCGCCGTTGATGTTGAGTAGAGAGCCGTCTTCACCCGAACCGTTGGCTGCGGCCACCGCCACGGGAGCAATGAGCGGAATATAACCGGCTTTCAGGACATCTATCACCGGCTGAGGGTCCACCTCGGTGACTTCACCCACAAATCCAAGCTCCGGGTTGCTGATTCGCGCCCGCAGCATTCCCCCGTCGGCGCCGGAGAGCCCCACCACCTTGCCGTCCAGAGCGGATATGGCGGCGACAAGCTGCTTGTTGATCAGTCCGGCGAGCACCGCCACCACCACCTCCAGGCTGGGTGCGTCGGTGACGCGCAGGCCTCGTATGAAGCGCGGCGGCAGCGACTGCCTCTTCATCCAGTCGGAAATGACCGGGCCGCCCCCGTGGACCACCACCGGCGTACGCCCCGCCTTTTGCAACGCAACAATGTCGCGGAAAGAGGTATCGGCGCTGCCCAGGGTGCTCCCGCCTATCTTGACTACTATTGTATCCGTGGGGGTCATTGTCCTAAGAACCGAGAAGCCTGCGGCTGACAGGCTCAGGTGGTATAGGCGCTGTTGAAGGTCACGTACGCCTCGCTGAGGTTGCAGCCCCACGCGCTGGCCGAGGCGCTGCCCAAGTTCAGGTTGATGGTGAATTTGACCTCCGGTTGTTGCATCTGGAGCACAATGGCGTCCTTGAAGAACGGTATGGGAAGCCCGTTCTCCATGATGCACACGTCGTTGATGTAGAGCGACAGTCTCTCTTCTCTGACACGCGCCCCGCTGCGGCCCAGGGCCACTACCAGTCGGCCCCAGTTGGGGTCGTTGCCGTGAACCGCCGTCTTGACCAGGTTGGAACTGGAAATGGTGCGAGCCGCCAGGCGCGCCTCGTTATCGTTGCGCGCTCCCACCACCTCTACCTCGAACAGCTTGCTCACGCCCTCGCCGTCCAGGACGATCTGCTTGGCCAGGTGGATGCAAAGCCGCGTCACCGCTTCCTGGAACAGCCCCGCTTCGTCCGACGCCTCGGTGATCGCCGGGGCGCCTGCGGCTCCGTTCGCCATGATCAACAGCGAATCGTTTGTGCTGGTGTCGCCGTCGATGGAAATCATGTTGAACGAGCTGTCCCCGGCCTGAGCGATCACTTTCTGGAGGAAGGCGGCATCCACCTGGGCGTCCGTTGCCAGAACGCTGAGCATGGTTGCCATGTTGGGATGGATCATTCCCGCTCCCTTGGCTGCGCCTCCTACCGTCACCGTCCTTCCCTTGTGCCGGTAGGAGACCGCCGCCTCTTTGGCATGGGTGTCGGTGGTCATGATGGCCCTGGCAAAGGCGTTGCCGCCGTCGGAAGAGGTCTGTATCTTGGGCAATGAGGCTCTGATCAAAGCCATGGGAAGCTCCACGCCGACCAGTCCCGTACTGAGGAATCCCACCTCTTCTTGCTTCAGGCCCAGTTGCGACGCGACCAGCCTGACGACCTCGGCGGCGTCCTTCACGCCCGGTTCGCCGACAACCGCGTTGGCGATGCCGCTGTTAGCCGCCACGGCGCGGACGTTCCCCTGCCGCACGTGCTTTTCAGTGATGACAATGGAAGGCGATCTCACCTGGTTTTTGGTGAAAATGCCGGCGCTGACGCAAGGCGCGGAGGAGTGGATGATTCCCAAGTCCAGCTTGTCCTCCGAGTAGGTCTTCATCCCGGCGTACGTGGCGCCGGCCAGAAAACGGGGGACACTGGTCAGCGACCCATTTAGCAGAACCTCTATATTTTCATTCATTCCTCGCTCCATTGCTTTTGAAGTATAGTTTGCCTGATACCGCCTGTCCTTCTTGGACCTGATTGTGTAGCAAGCCATCACCGAGTGGCGGTCCAGGATCATCGGCTTGCCATGGCCTTCCGCCTCCTGAAGCACTTTGACCCAACCGCGTTTTACCCAGTACCGGATGGTGCCCGGCTCGACCGACAGGTCGCGGGCCGCCTCTCGCAGGCCGATGCCCGTCTCTAAGGACATGGTGCCGCCTTGTCACGTTTTGCACACATTATTGACGGAAATTGTAGGGTAAATGCTAAACAAATGTCAACAGTAGCGGCGATTGTATGTCAATATAGTCGGATATAGAGGATATATAGAGCGATTTACACACTTTATGGCGCAATATCAATCTCTTTTGAGGTGAACGGACGTCCAGAGCGGGACTGGCTAAGTTTTAGGCGGGCTGGCCAGTTTGAACGTAAATTCATAACACTTCCAGTCAATGTTCTTAGTAACCCGAAGAGCATATTGAAGATGGATATCTGTTACAGACGGTGTGATGACTATGCCAATCACATCCTCACCGTTGGCTAAATTCTCGGAAACCCAACCCATATAGCGTTGAAGTTGACCTATGACTCTGTCGGTTGGTCTTCCCTTTTTCAGCTCTATCACTACGAACTGGTTATCAGTCTCATCTATACAAAGAAAATCTACGCGCCCTATTTCACCAGTGTCCCATTGCCGACCAGTATTTCCATACTCGTCCTGGTAGAGCTTCAAGGGTCGCCCGAAGTCTATTCGATCCCAGTTCTGATAAATGAACTCTTCAAGGTACTTCTCCAAGAAGAACTCGGGTTGCTCTAATTCGTCCTGCGTCGGGCCGTCGAGTGATTCATTCTCATAGTCCTCTTGGCCTTCCGAGAAACCCTCACGGCTGAATTGTCCATGCCTCTCCATGTTATAGGCTGTATAACTGCCATCAGCCTCACGATAGAGGATGGAATGTCTACCGCTAAAATGCCGTCGATTGGGATCGTTGACGCAGCATGAGGTCACATGTGCGCTAACTGTAGTAGACTTTATCTTCGGATAGTACTGCTGGAACCACGCAACGATTTCTTTCCTAGTCATAGACCTTGGGTTTTCACGTATACACTTGTCCAGCAAGCGCCATGTCGGCTCCTCATATATCGGCACAAATACCTCCTAGCGTAAAGTAGATACCGGCTCCCTCCACCCCCTACCGCACGCGGCGGCCTGCCTGGAACACCGCCCAGACGTTTCGCAGGGCGGCGGGGTCGGAGTACGGGTCGCCGTCTATCAGCGCCATGTCGGCGACCTTGCCGGTTTCAAGCGTGCCCGCTATATCGTCGATTCCCAGCAGAGCCGCAGCGTCGCTGGTTGCCGCGCTCAAGGCGTCGGGTGGGGCCATGCCGTGCTCCACCATCAGCTCCACCTCCCTGGCCAGCATCCCGTGCCGCACCGCCGAACCTCCGGCGTCCGAGCCCGGAACCACCTTCACGCCGGCAGCCAGGGCGCGTTTGAAGCTGGCAATGGACTCGGCGGCGCGCTCCTCCGTGCGAGCCAGCGTCTCCCTGTCCTCTCCGGCCATGTACCCCTGGCTGAGGCGGGCGTCCCAAGTGGACATGGTCGGCACCAGGTACGTGCCCTTCTCCGCCATGAGGCGTGCCGTCTCCTCGCTTATGAAGAAGCCGTGCTCTATGGAGGCCACGCCCGCTTCGACCGCTTGATGCGTGCCCTCGTATCCGACGCAGTGGGCGGCGACTTTAAGTCCGGCCTCGTTGGCGACGCGCACCACCGCTTCCAGCACGTCCAGCCCAAGCGTGGGGAACTGCTCGCCTTCAGGGGTCATGCCGGTCGCGCCCACTTTGATCAGGGCCGCGCCCCTCTGCGCCTGGTCTTTGGCGGCTATGACCATCTCTTCCAGGCTGTGCAGCGTGCGCACAAAAGGCCCCCAGGTGCCCGGGAAAGCCAGCCAGTCGCCCGCGGCCAGAATGCGCGGTCCGAACACGTTGCCCGCAGCCACCGATTCGGCGAATGGGATGTTGATGCCGTTCCTGGAGCCGACGTCCCTCGCCGAGGTGATGCCGGAAAGGAGGGCGCGGCGGGCGTTGCCCACGGCTTTGAGGGTGGCCACTTCCGGTGGGTCTGCGGCCAGGATTTCGCCGTTGTCGGGCCCGCCGTCGCTGGTGAAGTGCTCGTGGCAGTCGATGATGCCGGGTATCAACGTGAAGCCGCGTCCGTCCACTTCCTCCGTGTGCGAGTGGCGCGCCGGATGGGCGGCGTCCTCGCCGATCCAGGTTATGCAGCCATGCTCCGCCTCCACGGTTACGGACGGCGCGGGCGCGGCGCCCGTACCGTCCACCAGTCTTACGTTGCGTATCAACAAGCTCATTGCATCCTCCCTTTCCTCATGCCAATACTTGACGAGGCTTGATTTCCTTCCCTGCTCAATCGGTCAGTCCGCGGACACTCTGATGGGTACGACAAGTGAGGCGACGGCGGTGACCGCTACCATGGTGGCGGTGAAGTAGAAGATGCCGTCCATGCCGTACGGCCCGCGTATCCATCCCGCAATAACCGGAGACGCCGAGCCAAAGATGGCTCCCCCGGTGAACACAACGGCGGTCACCGAGCCTTCCGTGCCCCTCTTTGCGGCGTCGATGGCTGCCGCCAGCATGACGGGGTTCACCGAGTATAGAAACAGGCCGAGCAGGGCAAGCGCCACGGCAAAGCCAATGCCATCTCCAAAGACAAGCAGCGAATAGATGAGAATTGATATGGACGCCAGCCCCACGAATATCACGGGGCGGCGGCCTATTCTATCGGCGGCCCATCCCATCGCCGGAGCAAACCCAATGCCGAACAGGGTGAGCAGAGCCACGTGGTAACCTATCTTGAACGATGAGAACCCCAGGTCTTCGCTCATGTAGATGACTATGAAGATGTTTAGGGCGTTGTGGGCCATAGCCCGCACCGTAGTGAGCGTGGTCATGCTCAATACCGCGCTGTTCTTGACCAGCGGCCGCATGGACTTCAGGTAGGCTTTGAGCGTCAGACCCGCGGAGCTTCCGCCGGGTATGTCCCGGTAGGCCAGCAAAATGGTTGCCGCGCTGATCAACGCGGGCAGCACCAGGAGCAAAGCCAGCGCTCTCCAGCCAAGTCCGGCCCACTCCAGGCCGAACAGGGTGAAGCCACCCAGCAGAACGCCCACCACTACCGGAGATATGCTGTCGCCTATGGAGCCTCCCATCCTGTGTACCGACAGCGCGGTGGCGCGACGGCTGGGATAGACGGCGGCCAGCGTCCCAAAGGCGGGCGCGTGCCAGAATGAGGTGCCTATCCCCGTAACGGCCACGCCCAGGACGAGCGGCCAGTAGCTTGGCGCAACGCCTATGAGCAGATAGCCTATTGCCAGCGAACTGAGGCTGGAGGCCAGGATGAGCGCGACCTTGCTCCGCCACATATCGGCAACCACGCCGGCGGGGATGTTGACCCCGGCGCTGAAAATGGTCCGGGCGGAGCCAATAACGCCGATCTGCACGTCGCTGATCCCCAGGGAGGCTTTGATCGGAGGCAGCAGGAGAAGAAACGCCTGCTGGTAGAAGTGCTTCACAGCATGGCCTGCCGCCAGGCCAAGCATGAAGCCCAGCGACGGCTCTTCAGCCCTGGCCCGTTCCCTTTTCTCAACCGTTGTTGCGGACTGCGTCAGAAGTGCCCCCCGTTTAAGTGCTGCCCAATACTAAACCCGTTGATGAATAAGTGCCAGTGGACGGGTATAATCCACCGTGCAATGCAATTTGATACGACCTTTCGTTTCCGAAACAGAGCGGCAATAGTGGCCGGAGATCATTACGGCCTCCTCAGAGAAGCCGCGCTTCTCCTTTCCGCGGAGGGCGCTTCGCTGGCAATCAACTCGACGGACGCCGCGGAGTCGGACAAGCTGGCCGCCGAAATCGGAGACGCCGGAGGCAAAGCCGTGCCGTTTTCCTGCAACACCGCTTCAATGGAGGGCGGTCAGGCGCTGGTGGAGTCGGCGGTGGAATCGTTTGGCGGAGTGGACTTTCTAATTAGCGTTGCAGGCGCAAGGCGCGGCGAACCTATTGCCCAGATGTCGGAGCGGGATTGGCGCGCGGTCATCGAAGGAACTCTTAAAAGCGCGTTCACCGTGACCAAGCACGCCTGCGCCCAAATGCGCCAGCAGCGTAACGGTCGCATAGTCTACGTGCTCCAAGAGCCCGAATACGGCCAGCCCGGCGCGGCGGCATACGACACCGCGCTGGAAGCCATCGTGGGACTGAGCCGCACCACGGCGCTGGACATGCAGAGATACGGCGTCAACTGCAACGTGGTAATCGCCGGCGACGCTAGGAACGCCGCGCTCCTCGCCGCTTATCTCTGCACGGACGGAATGGCCCGGATAAGCGGTCACGTGTTCGGCGCGGGCGCGGAAGAGTTCGCCCTGTACTCCAAGCCGGTGGTGTCACGCGCCCTCTACAGCGCCGAGGTGTTCTCCGTGGAGGAGATCGCATCGCTGGCGCCTAAACATCTTTTCTCTGGAGGGCCGCCGTGAGCAACACGCTGGAGGGCAGAGTCGCCGTGGTCACCGGAGGCGGTGGAGGCATCGGAGGCGCTGTCAGCAGGTGGCTGGCCGCTGAAGGCTGCTCCGTAGTGGTCAACGACCCGGGAGCCGCATTGAGCGGAACGGGCGCTTCCGAAGCTCCGGCCAATGCCGTCGTTTCACAAATCATAGCCGAAGGAGGCCGGGCCATCCCCAGCTTCGATTCCGTGGCCGCGTTTGAAGGAGCGGAACGCATGGTGCAGGCGGCGCTGGACGCCTACGGCAGGCTGGACATCGTCTGTCACGCGGCGGGCATCCTTCGCGACAGAATGGTGTTCAATATGACAGAGGATGAGTGGGACGACGTCCTGCGCGTCCACCTGTACGGAGCGTTTAACCTCGTGCGACAAGCCGTACCCCACATGGTGCGGCAGCGATATGGCCGCATTCTGCTCTTTTCCTCGGTGTCCGCGCTGGGCAACCTGGGCCAGGCCAACTACTCTGCGGCCAAAGCGGGACAGATCGGCCTTGCCCGGTCTCTGGCAAAGGAGCTTGCCCCTCACAACATCACGGTCAACGCCGTCCTACCCGGAGCCGATACCCGGATGACGGAGGGCATGCCGGAGACGGCCAGAGCCTACGTAGAGCAATGGGGGCGTCCCTCGGACGCTCCCGTCTTGGAAGGCGCTCGCTCTGCGGAGCGGAACGCTCCCAAGATAGCGTACCTGTGCACGGAGGCCGCCGCCGGTATCACGGGGCAGGTCATTGGAACCTTCGGGCTGCCTATGACCGTCTATTCGCCCAGACAGGCCGTGAGGACGTTGCTCAAGAACGGAGACTGGTCGCTTGACGACATGGAGCTCGTCATGCCTAACTCGCTGACCAAAGACCTGGCGGGCGGCGGCGATGAGTAGCAAGGAGCAGGGACTGGACAGAGCCAAGGCGCTGGAAGCGGCTCTAGTGGCTGCCAGAGAGGCCGCTGAAACGCTGCGCGTGCGGTTCAGGCGGAAGCGGGGAGAGCCCGCCCTTAACAGCTGGATCAAGGACGGGGGCGGACTGGTCACGGAAGCGGACATAGCTTCAGACCAGGCCATAGCCCAGGTTCTCAAAGTCCATAACGTGCCCGGCGCCATCCTGTCGGAAGAGAGCCGGACACCCTCCGCCGGCGACGGGCTGACCTGGCTGGTCGACCCGCTCTGCGGCACGGTGCCGTTCAGCGCCGGACTGGCGCACTGGGGAGTGAGCATCGCGCTGCGACAAGGCGAAACCCTGGAGCTTGGCGTCCTCACCCTGCCGGCGCAGCAGGAACAGTTGACCGCGGTCAGGGGGCGCGGCGTATCGCGGAATGGGCGCGTCTGGACATCCGATTCGCCGGGTGACAGGCTGTCGGAGGTTGCCGTCGGTCTGGAGATAGACGGCGGCGCGGATTGGAAGAGAGCGCTGTCGGGAAGGCTGGACTGGGTCGGCGGCGTGGGGCAAATCAACTCGTTCTCCTCCGCGGCTTTCCCCGTGGCGCAGATATGCCTGGGGCGGCTCGCCGCGGCGGTATTCTACAAGATAACTCCGGTGCACCTGGCGGCGGGAGCGCTCATCGCAACAGAACTGGGGATCGCGGTGACGGACGCATCGGGAGCGCCCCTCGATTGGAGCCGGGACGATGACTTTCCGGCAGTGGTCATAGGCTGGCCGGAGGTACACGGGCAGCTCATCGAGGCTATGCTGGGTAAATAGCGCGGAGAGCGTGCCATTTCGGTGGACTTGGCAATACATCGCGTTTGAGTGTACAGTGTAGGCGTTCGCAAGGAGTTGACCAATGCAGCAAGAGCATCCGCAATCTCCCAATGATGCTTCGTTAGACGAGGATGCCAAGAACACCCGCGCCGTTGCTTCACATCCATCGAAACTAGCCGATGCCCCGGATGACCAGGCATGGTTTTGGACGCCTGAGTGGCAGGCTGGAGAAAAAGAGGCCACCGCGGAGATCCAAAAAGGGCAACTCTCCAAGAAATTGCGCAACGCCAAAGAGATCAGGGATTACCTCTCCGGCCTCTAGCCGTAGGAATGCAAGAGGACCAGCCCGTCAACTATGCAATCCAGTTCACCCCTCGGTTTGAGCGAGCTTACAGACGCAAAACACCGGAGCAACGACGGGCAGTTGATGACAAAGTTGTGCTCCTAAGCAGCAATCCCCGGCATCCTTCTCTCCGAGTAAAGAAAATACGGGGCGTCGACCGGATATGGGAGGCGTCAGTTACAATGTCGCGTCGTATTACGTTTGAATACAGCGACGACGGCTCTACCATGATAATGGGCAACTGCAACGGGCATGAGGTATTTAGCAACCCATAGTGGAAGTCTCAAACCAAAGGGTTGTGGCTGCTGTAAGGAGAAGGCCCGTCCATGTCGAACACCTTGAAAGGCCGCCACACTGCAGCGGCGCGGTCGAACCTCATCAGAGCAACGAAAACACCGTCCCGGCTATAGCCTCTGGCCTCCTGAAGATGGGGCGCATAGTGAGTGCCGGGACTCAGGGGAACGGCTTGGCCGTGCGTCACCTGGCGCGCTTCCCAGGAGTCCATTTGAACGGCGGGCAAGTGGAGCGCAACGGAATCCGGGGGAAGGAGTAACGGCTCCCAGGTACCGTTTTCCAAAGAGGTCTTCAGCGCCTCCAGCGGGGTGGCGTCATCAGCGCGGAAAGTGCCGGTACGCAGACGGCGCAGCTCGGAGAGATGCGCTCCGCATCCCAGCGCCTGACCCAGGTCGTGGGCCAGGGAACGCACGTAGAATCCGCGGCTGCACTGCACGAAAAGCCTGGCCTGCGGCGGCTGCCATTCGACCAGCTCCAACTTGAGCGCCTCGACCGTCCTGGGGGGAGCCTGCACGGCAACGCCGTCGCGCGCCAGCGCATAGAGGCGCTTGCCCTCCTTCTTCAGCGCGCTGAATGCGGGGGGCGTCTGCTCCACCACGCCTCTGAACGGCGGCAGGGCCGCCTCTATCATCCCGGCGGTTACGTGCGAGGCGTCTTGCCTGTGGGTCACTTCTCCTAAGCCGTCGTAAGTGTCGGTGGATACGCCCAGATGGACGGTGGCCAGGTACTCTTTGCTGGTGTTGACAATGAACTGCATGAGGCGGGTGGCCTGACCCAGGCAGACCGGCAAGACCCCCGTGGCCGCCGGATCAAGCGTCCCGGCGTGTCCCACGTGCCGTTGCGAGGAAAACCGCTTGATCTGCCGCACCACGTCCATGGAGGTGATGCCCGGAGGCTTGTCCACGTTGAAGATTCCGTGGCTTGGCCGTTTCAACTGGCCGACCTCTCCGATTGGATGTTGTCCATGTACTGAAGCATCTGCAGGCCCTTCTCTATGGACTCGTCCAGACGAAAAGACAGCACGGGAACATAGCGCAAAGCGACTCTGGCCTTAAGCTCTCTATGGAGAAACCCCGATGCCTTTTGAAGAAGCTCGACGGTGGAGCGCTTCTCCTCTTCATGGCTCATCACGCTTACGTACACTTTGGCCTGCCGCAGGTCCGCGGAGACGTCTACGTGGGTAACGCTGACCAGCAGAGGCAGCCTGGGATCGTTCATTTCGGTTGCCAGCAAAATGCCCAGTTCCTTGCGTACCAGTTCGTTGACGCGCTCGATTCGCCTGCTCATTGCAATTTCCTCGGAATTGGGGATGGAGCTTGGAGCGTAGGGACTGGAGACCGGGGCGCTTTAGGAGACCTGCTCCTGCCTGTGGAACTCCAGGGTATCCTCTTCCTGGAAATCGTTGAACCCGCTTAGCATCACTCCGCCTTCGTAGCCATTGGCCAGTTCGCGTACGTCGTCTTTGAAGTGGCGCAAGCTGGCTATAGCTCCGTCGAATATAACGCTGCCGCCGCGAGTCACGCGGGCCGACGAGTTCCTCACCACGCGGCCGTCCGTAACGTAGATTCCGGCTATCTTGGAGTTCCTGCCCCGGCTGAAGACGGCCCTGACCGTGGCGTGGCCGTCTATCACCTCTCTCACCGTGGGGGTTGCCATGCCTCTTATTGTGCCCTGCACGTCATCCAACAGCTGATAGATGATGCTGTAGAACCTCACCTCCACCCTTTCGGCGTCGGCTACCTGGCGGGCGCTCGGCTGTATTGTGGTGTTGAAGCCGATGACAATGCCCTCCGAGGCCAGCGCCAGGAACACGTCGCTCTCCGTTATGGATCCGGAGGCGGCGTGAATGATGCGCACCTGGGTCTCATCCGTGCTCAACTGAAGGATGCCGTCGCGAACGGCCTCTATGCTTCCCTGCACGTCAGCCTTGAGCACCAGGTTTAGCTCCTTTGTCTCTCCGGTGCGGATGCGGCTCATTATGTCTTCCAAGCTTACCTGGCGCCTGGATTCCTGCTGCCGCTGTGCAAGCTCCGCCGCCGTTCTGGCTTCCCTTTCGTTCCGCGCTACCTTGAAAGTGTCGCCGGCCGCTGGGGGCTGGTTCAAGCCAAGCGCTTCCACGGGAGTGGACGGCCCGGCGGAACGTATTCGTTTGCCTGCGGAGTCCACCAGCGCTTTGATTCTACCGGTGATCGAGCCTATGACTAGGACGTCGCCCACGTTGAGGGTGCCGTTCTTGACCAGCAGAGTAGCTACCGGACCGCGGCTCTTGTCCAGCTTGGCTTCCAGCACCACTCCCCGTGCGGAGCGGCTGGGATTTGCCTTGAGGTCCGAAATTTCAGAGACGACCAGAATGTTCTCCAGCAGGTCGTCCACGCCTTCTCCGGTCACCGCCGACACCGGCACCGCGATAACGTCGCCCCCCCACTCTTCAATGAGAAGATTGTTCTCTGAAAGCTGTCTCTTGACTCGGTCTAGGTTTGCGTTGGGGCGGTCTATCTTGTTTATGGCTACTACAATGGGGACTTCGGCTGCTTTGGCATGGTCTATTGCCTCCACGGTTTGCGGCATTATTCCGTCGTCCGCGGCCACCACCAGGATCGCTATGTCCGTAACCTCCGCGCCCCGCGCCCTCATGGTAGTGAACGCCTCATGCCCGGGGGTATCCAGGAAAGTAACTATCCGGTTGTTGTACTCCGCCTGGTAAGCGCCGATGTGCTGAGTGATGCCTCCGGCCTCTCGCTCAACCACCCTGGTCTTGCGAATGTTGTCCAGCAGCGTTGTCTTGCCGTGGTCTACGTGGCCCAGAATAGTGACCACGGGAGACCTTTCCTCTAGCGCCGAGGCGTCCTCTTCCGCCTCCTCTACGGCGGTGGACTTCCTTGCCCGCTCCTCCAATGGCGCTGCCTTGTAGCCGAACAGCGGAGCCAGCGCCGCCGCCGTGTCAAAATCGACGGCTTGATTTATGTTGGCCATGATCCCCGCTCGCATGAGCTGCTTCATAAGGTCTATGGGGCTTACCTTCAGCATCTCGGCAAAGTTTGCCACGGTGATGGCTTCAGGTATCCTGACCACTCGGACGGTCGTCCTGGTCCGCTGTCCCTGCTCCGCCTGTGGTTTGTCTGTCGTCTGTGTAGCCTGAGCTTCTCTTTCCATGGCAAATCCAACCTATTCCCGGCTGTCTAAACTCTTGGCGAATTCTTGCAGCCTTTCCCTGTCACCCGCGGCGAGCTTTCCCTTGAGCGAGTGTTCCAGTCTGCCTCTGTTCAGTCCCCGCTCCCAGCATTCGGGCGTCCCGCACAGATAGGCTCCGCGGCCCGCAATCTTCCGCCTCCCCTGGTCAACCTGTACGTCTCCAAGGGGAGTCCTCACAATCCGCACAAGCTCCTTTTGTACAACCTGCTTGCCGCAGGCCACACAACGCCTCAGAGGTCTATGACGCTGCCGCACTGCCCTCCCCCCGCGAGCTTACTACCGACTATTATGTTGCCGCGCCCTTGCGGCGCTTGCCTCGCCTGCCCCCTTTGCCGCGGCGCCCTTCGCCGCCCCTGGGCACTATGAGGTCCTCGGCAAATCTGATCTGGGAGCCTCCCCCGGTGGGAGTAAGCTGAGGTACTTGCCAAATATCGTCTGTAAGAGGAATCTCCTCCACTTCTTCTACCTCTTCCGCTTCCTCTTCCTCTATAGCGAAGTCCGACCAGTCGTCTTCAATAGCGACCGGCGCCGGAGCCTCCTCCTCTACCTCTATCACAACTGGCTGTTCCTCTGCCGCCGGCTCTGCCATCTCAGCTTCAACCGGCTCCAATTCCGCCGCGGGCACGGCTGCGTCCGCAGCCTCCACAGGCTCCACCTCAACCTTTTCATCCAGGACTTCCACCGGCTCGGCCGGTGCCTTGGCCTCTGATACGGGCTTGGCGACTGCCGCGGCGGGAGCGGGCCTCCGCAGACGCTCCAACTCAACGTCGGCGGAGCTCAGGATGTCTATCTTCCAGCCGGTTAGCTTGGCCGCCAACCTGGCGTTCTGTCCCTCCCTGCCTATGGCAAGGGAAAGCTGCTTATCCTGCACAACCACGGTGGCGTTGTTCTCCTCTTCGTTCAAGGAGACGTACAGCGCCTGCGACGGGTTCAGCGCATTGGAGATGAAGGAGGAAGGGTCGCGATGCCACTGCACCACGTCTATCTTTTCGCCTTGAAGCTCGTTGACTATGTTCTGGATCCTTATGCCCCTCAGGCCGACACAGGAACCTACGGCGTCTACGCCTTCCTGCAAAGCGACCACGGCCACCTTGCTCCTGGAGCCGGGCTCCCTGGCTATGGCCTTGATCTCCACTATGCCGTTGTATATTTCAGGGACTTCCATCTCAAAGAGGCGCTTCAGCAGGTTCCTATGCGACCTGGATATTAGTATCTCAGGCCCTTTGGCGGTCCTTGCCACCTCCACTATGTAGAACTTCATCTTCTGGCCCTGGCGGTACCTTTCCGTGGAGACCTGCTCGCGATCGGGCAGCACCGCTTCGGTGCGGCCAAGGTCGACAATGGTTTGCCGCGCCTCGATGCGCTGCACCGTGCCCGTCACCACATCCTCCGAACGGTCCGAGTACTCCTCGAAAACCAGTTCCCTTTCCGCCTCGCGGAGGCGCTGCATGACCATCTGCTTGGCGGTCTGGGCAATAATGCGACCGGAGAGGTTGTGGGTGGACTCTATCCTGATGATGTCGCCTATTTCGGCATCCGGCTTCATCTTCTTAGCCTCGGCGCGGGTCATCTCTAACTTGTCGTCTTCAACTTCGCCCACTACGCTCTTCAGAACGTAGACCCGGATATCACCCGTGCCTGGACTCAGGCTGACCGCAATATTCTGGCCGGCGGCTAGATTATCTCTCTTATAAGCGGAGGCCAGTGCGGCTTCAATGGCGCCAAGCACCATCTCTCTGGGCAGGCCTCTCTCTGCGGCAAGCTGGGTTAGCGCGATCAGAAAGTCGCTCTTCATATCCAGCCACCTCCTCGTATGCTCTGTTCAACAACCCCCCAACTGAACAAAAAAGTGGGACAAAACCCACTTTTCAAGCAAACAATGAGGCTGGAGAACCAATTACTGAGGGGATTATAGCACTGTCGTTGGATACAAACAACCCAAGAGCCGCTTTTCCTGTTGCTCCCAGGGTTGACGATTAAAGACCTTAACCATGACTCCGTTGAGCCTAGTCAAACCCCGGCTACTGTTCTACATAGCTGAGGATGCGTCAACTAGTAAGTCAATAGAATGACCGCATCGTAAGGCAAGGAGCAGCTAGGGCCTGAATCGCTCAAGTAGTACACAGTTTTCATCGCCAGCCAGTAGTGAACCCTAACGCAGTTCAGCCTGACGGTGGGGTTCTTGTACTGACTTTCACTGACTGTTCTGTATGCTTGTCAACGACAACTCGGTTTCTCAGTGGCTCTTGAAGTTGGACATCAACGGTATCTTGACACTCTGGGCCGCCTCGAAAGGGAGTGGAGGAGGCAATGACCTTAACCTGCACCTCGGTATTCGTTTCCCGGAAGAGCGTCACCTTCGGGTTTCCGTTGCAGGAATCGACGAGGAGTGCGAGCCTGTCCGGAGACCGCAACGCCGCTTTTACCACAGGCACTTCACTTCGCCAGACTCCCCCACCGATGGTCAGCCAGGCCATGAAAAACGCCATTCCAAGCACCGCGACCACAGCAACGAGCACAGCGACCGCAGTAATAAGCAGTTTTACACGACGGGACAGGAATCTCATTGAACCGCGGTTGTCAGTCGCAAGAGTCTTCATTGGATGGTACCCTGGTCTCTCTACAACATTCTATAACAGCGCGGCTACCTCTAGATAGAGTTACACACATGGGAACAACTCTTGGGAACATAGCACTCTAAAAGTCTGTAATCAGTCGGTGGCAATATTAATGCCTAAAGCGTCATCAATACGATCCGCCCGCGAAAAGACTTCCCGGCTAAAGGGCCAGGGGTCGTACATTGCGCCGTGATGGATACCGTATGCTGTATAGACCCAATATACAGGTCCGCCGCTATCGCCGTCCGCAGACAGATGTTCCCCCATCTGCACGAGATTGCAAATGCTTCCCTTACAGACGTTGAGCTTCCGTACTTCCTGACAGTCCTGGTAACTAGTCTTACCGTTCCGGCAGAGGGCCTGCCCCACGACTGGAGATCCGATAGAAGAGACATCTCGCCGGTCCGTTTCAAGTACCGAAAGGTCACCTGCGTAGAAGTCATCACCTTCGGCATCAGGTCCCGTGTGCCATTGAAAGTCACCATGCGTGCTCTCGTGCTCCGCCTTAAAGGTGAGGTTATCGCCGTCATCAGTTTGAGAGTTGTTGTTGCAGTGGCCAGCGGTAGCGATGCCCCTCACTCCTGATGACGTTTTCGTCCCGAATCCTGAGGTACAGGACCAGAGTTCTTCACCGCCTAGATGCTCAGTATCGCTCTCGGCAATGCCAATAACAGGGTGAGTTGAGCGGATCACCGATAGTCGCGGGTGTTCTCAGCAATCTCGCCGACCGAGTGGTCTTTGGCCACGTGACCGACTTCATCGACATCTTCTCCTGGTTCATCTTTAACATAGCGGACGCATCGATTGGAATAGGGCTCATCGGCTTTGCTTGGGACGTCCAAGCTGAAGCTTCCCGATCGCGCACCAGATTAGGTTGCCACTCGTAAGTTCACGACCCGCTGGAAGCCAGTCGAAGTCATGCCGGAGGTCATCGCGGACACGGCCCTGCCCTTATCTGGATACGGAGGCTCTCTCCCTGTTTTGGGTAGACGCTCAGCCTTGACCAAGGCAAGCAATATAGTATCGCCACTGGCTAACCTATGGCATCGGTTCCTTGAACCCGAATCCGGTCAGAGGAAAGAGCACGCTCTCCGAAGACGTTATTGCACCTTGCGCCCGCAGTCTCTCCGCAGCGGCCAGTACCGTGGCCGACGTGGGTTCCACGAAGAGGCCTTCCATGCTGTTCAGCCGCCCTTGCCACTCCACGATTTCGCCATCCGATACGGCCAGGCTCTGACCCCCGGTCTGTCGACAGGCTTCGACTAGCTCTTGCAGTCGGGGCGGCGAGGGAATCTTTATGCCTATGGCCACCGTCTCCGGCCCCGGGGTGCTCGGACTCCAATCATGTCCCTGGAAAGCGGACGCCAGCGGTTGATACGCCTCCGACTGGACGGCGTGCAGGCGGGGGATCTTCTGTACGCGTCCGTCCTGGAGCATCTCTTTGAAAGCCCACCACATGCCCAGAAGCTGTGAGCCGTTTCCCACCGCTATGATTATATTGTCCGGCAACGGGTCCATCTGCTCGGCGATTTCATAGGCCATGGTCTTGTTGCCCTCTATGAAGTAAGCGTTGAGCTGATAGCTCAGGTTCAGCGTGTCGGAGTCGGAGCAGAACGCATCCATTGCCGCCGCAGCCGCCCGTCGGTCGCCGTCTACCCAGTGCATCTCGGCGCCGGTCTGCCTGATGGCCTGCACCTTGCGGTTGTCCTCGCCCTCGAACGCAAAGCCGACAAACGTGATGCCGGCGCGGGCGCAGTAAGAGGCCAGCGAGTGCCCCGTGTTGCCGCCGCCAATCTCGGCGGCGCGCTTTACCCCCGTCTCCTTCAATACGGAGACCTGCACGGCGTTGCCCCTGTCCTTGAAGGAGCCTGTGGGATTCATGTACTCCAGCTTGGCGTACACCGCATCGATGTCCAGGGCCTGGCCGGTATGGATCAGAGGTACGATGGGCGTATCTCCTTCTCCCATGGTCACCAGGTTGGCCTGATCGAGCACTGGCAGCATGGGCAAGTGCCTGGCGATGCCCCTTTCTCCCGGCACGACCCTTGCTTCTGCCGTTGCCGGAGTGTCGTACTCTATGTTGAGCAAGTCCCCGCATTTATCGCAGGTGGTCCTGTACCTGGAAGCGTCATGACGGCGGCTGCACTCCACGCATACGAGCTCAAAGGACATGGCAAATCTCCCCGCTTGAGATGAGCGCATTATAGCACCCCCACTCGTCTTTCCTGCCCACTTGCCCACTTGCCCGTTTGCCTGTTTGCCTGTTTGCCCGTTTGCCCACTTGCCCACTTGCCTGTTTGCCTGTTTGCCCGTTTGCCCACTTGCCCGTTTGCCTGTTTGCCCGTTTGCCCGTTTGCCCACTTGCCCACTTGCCCGTTTGCCCGTATGTCCGTATGTCCGGGCTATAAAAGAAACAGGCGCTCCGAATCGGAGCGCCTGTTCAGGGTGTACCTGTTGCGCGGCCTAGTAGTCCATGGGAGGAGCGGCTGGCATGGCGGGTTCCTTCTTGGGAATCTCTGTAACCATGGATTCCGTGGTCAGGATCATGGTAGCCACGCTCACTGCATTCTCCAGGGCGGACCTGGTCACCTTTGCCGGATCCACAATCCCCATCTCGAACATGGAGCCGAACTCACCAATCTCGGCGTCGTACCCGTAATCGCTCTCACCCTTGAGGATGGAGTCCAAAATCACGGAGCCGTCCATGCCGGAGTTGTTGGAGATGATGCGGATGGGCTCTTCTAGCGACTTGCGAACTATCCGGATGCCGGTGGCCTCGTCGCTCTCCACGTCCAGATCGTCCAACGCTATGGCGGCGCGAATCAGGGTGGAGCCTCCGCCGGCCACGATGCCCTCCTCAACGGCGGCGCGTGTGGCGGAAAGGGCGTCCTCGACGCGGGCCTTCTTCTCCTTGAGCTCGATTTCAGTGGCGGCGCCCACCTTGATGATGGCGACTCCGCCGGAAAGCTTGGCCATGCGCTCCTGCAGCTTCTCTTTGTCGAACTCGGAGGTCGTCTCCTCTATCTGCGCCTTGATCTGCTTGATGCGGGCCTGGATGGCGTCGTCGGAGCCTCTGCCCTCTACAATGGTGGTGTCCTCCTTGTTGGACACGACGCGGCGGGCGCGGCCCAGGTCGTCCACTGTCACCGAGTCCAGCTTTCGGCCCACTTCCTCGCTGATCACGCTTCCGCCCGTAAGGATAGCCATGTCTTCCAGCATCGCCTTGCGCCTGTCTCCGAAGCCCGGAGCCTTGATGGCAAGGGCGCTAAGGGTGCCGCGCAGCTTGTTGACCACCAGGGTGGCCAGCGCCTCCCCTTCTACGTCTTCTGAAATGACAACCACGTTCTTGGTAATCTGCAGAATCTTCTCCAAGGCGGGAAGAAGGTCCGACACCGCCGAGAGCTTCTTGTCCGTGATGAGGATGTACGGGTCGTCTATCACGGATTCCATGCGGTCGGCGTTGGTGATGAAGTAGGGGCTGATGTAGCCCCGGTCGAACTGCATCCCTTCGACCTTTTCGATTTCATCGGTGATGCCGCGCGACTCTTCCACCGTGATTACGCCGTCCTTGCCCACGTCGTTGACCACCTCGGCAATGAGCTCGCCTATGGCCTTGTCGTGTGCGGCCAGAGTGGCAACCTGAGCTATCTGCTCCTTGCCCTCTACCGGTTTGGACAGCTTCTTGATCTCTTCCCGCAGGGTCTCGGCCGCCTTGTCCATGCCGCGCTTCAACACCATGGGATTGGCGCCTGCGGCCACGTTCTTGAACCCTTCCGTCACCATGGCCTGCGCCAGTACGGTAGCGGTGGTGGTGCCGTCGCCGGCGGCGTCGTTGGTCTTGCTGGCCGCCTCTTTGAGCAACTGCGCGCCCATGTTCTCAAACGGCTCTTCCAACTCTATCTCTTTTGCTATGGTCACGCCATCGCTGCAGACGGTGGGCGGACCGAACTTCTTGTCCAGAATTACGTTGCGGCCGCTGGGGCCCAGGGTCACTCTAACCGATTCGGCCAGCGTATCTATCCCCTTCTTCAGGGAGCGCCGGGCCTCCTCGCCGAATACTAACTGCTTCGCCATTGTCCCTCCTTAAAGCTTGGACTGAATCTTAAAGTGCTTCTAGCCGATTTTTGCCAGGATGTCGGACTCGCGGAGTATCAGGTAATCCACGTCGTCTTCCTTTAGCTCGGTGCCCGCGTACTTGGAGTAGACGATCTTGTCATTGACCTTCACCTCCATCGCCAGGCGCTTGCCATCGTCGCCTAGCCTGCCCGGGCCTACTGCCACGACCTCACCCTTTTGGGGTTTCTCTCTTGCGGTGTCCGGGAGAACCAACCCTCCTTTTGTGACCTCCTCCTCTTCCAGAGGCTTGATCACTACGCGGTCTCCCAGCGGTTGGAAAGTAACTTCCACACTGCCCTCCTTTTAGATTAGATGTTGCTGCCTATCTAAAGCTTAGCACTCTCAGAACCAGAGTGCTAATCCAACAAATGATGATAGTGCCCACTGTGAGGGTTGTCAAGTGCGCCTTATTCTCTCAGGACATATGGTACAGGTCGATAGCCTCCTTTGGGGTAAGCATATTGATGCCCATATGTGGGCGGATGGTGTTGTAGGTTTGTAGGTATGACTGGTACCAGGTATTGAGCTGGAGGTGGTCTTGTGCGGGACGGTCCAGACGGAAGAAACACTCCTCTTCATCGGTCCTGAAGCTGCGTTCGATGACTGCATTCTCATTGGGGGAGCTCTTGTGGATGTAGAAATGATCCAGTCCCAGTTCAGAACACTTGGCGTGGAATCGCCTCTGAAACTCCAGCCCGTTGTCAGTCTGGACGTAGCGTAGGGCGAAGGGGAACTGCTCTGTGGCGTGATACAGGGTCAGCAGAGACCATCCCTCGTCCAGCTTGGGGAGGATCAGCCCCACCTTATAGCGTGAGTAGATGTCCATAGCCGCGTACAGATAGCAGGTATAGGGCAGCCCGGAAAGCTCCGGCGTGACGTACTTCACGTCCATCTGAAGGTATCCCAGCCCGGGGCAGTTACGGGGGCGCATGACATGCCCATTCTGGAATCGGGGACATCGTCTCCTGGTGCTGGGACGTACCAACCCTATCCGACTCAAGTACCGGTGTATAGTTGATGCCGAGACCTCTATCCCTGCTGAGCGGGCCATCACCAACAACTTCTCTCGGCAGAAGCCCGTGGCTTCCCGCCATGCCCTCACCTGGCTCGCCGCCTCTCCACTCAGCACTCTCTTGGGCCGCTTCAGCGCCGTCGACCGCCGCCTCACTCCTTGCCAGCGCACATACCCCCATGGCTGTTTCCCTCGTCCCACCCAGCGCTTCACTGTGCGCCGGTCTATGCCCAACTGACGGGCTGTCTCCGAATAGTTCTCTCCACTTGCTTTCCACCTCTGTATTATCTTCCGTATCTCTACTCTTGCCATATCTCATTCTACTCAACCTGTACCATATGTTGTGAGAGAATAAGCGACGCTTGACCGGGCATATGCCAGGTATTACAATGGAATGTCCTATATTAGAACGGATGTGTGACGAGGGAGCACAGTGAATATAAACCATGTGTTGGAAGAGAAGACTGCGGAGGAAACGCAAACTCTGTGCCGGCACCACTGGCTGATTGAGCCTGCGGGAGGGCCCACCAGCAAAGGGCGTTGCCGTGTGTGCGGCGAGGAGCGCTTTTTTAGAAATTCTCTGGATAGTTTGGGGTGGGAGAGGGATACGTCGGTGATAACCGACTCTCCTCGTCCGCGTGTGGCCACTATTTCAATAGTGGAAGAAGAGATAGACGAGTAGGCGTTTGCCCGTCATAAGCCGTCGGTGCTAGAATGGTTCCTCTCTGGGGATTCGTCTAGTGGTAGGACGTCAGACTCTGGATCTGAAAGCCCTGGTTCGAATCCAGGATCCCCAGCCAGACTCCGTGGCGCATTCGTCTAGCGGCCAAGGACATCGCCCTCTCAAGGCGAAGATCACGGGTTCGAATCCCGTATGCGCCACTTACCGCATAAGCCAGCGCGCTCCGCGCTCAGGGAGTGTCGTCATCTTCCTCGTATGGCGTCTCACCCTTGGGCATCCGGTATCCAACGCGATGCTCGGTGAATCTACTAAGCGCATTGACTATCTTTCCGTGTTTTCCATATTATTTCAGTAGCTATTGATTTGGGGAGAGGGACGGGCAATGGAAACCAAGAAAAAGAGACTGACCCTGGACCTAGACCCCGCATTTCAGCGGCGACTGAAGGCCATCTCTGCCCTCAAGGGCGTCAGCATGCGCGGGTACTGCCAAGCTGCCATTGATAGGGAGTTGACGAGGGACGAATCCAACGGTTTGGGCGGGCTGTTATCCGAGAAGCCCGACCACGAACTGTTCGCAGAACTGCAGAAGGAGATATTCGGGGACAGGACTCTACCGGGGAACTCCGCCGACCTGATTCGAGAGGCACGCGAGATCAGGGATGCCGAGATGGAGGGATGGGCGTGAGCGGATTTGTCGTCGTTGATGCGAGCGTGGCCATCAAGTGGTTGGTGAGGGAGGAGCACACCGACAAGGCGCTGGCGATTCTCCGTGCATGGCATGATGAAGAGGTCACCCCGGTCGCTCCACACCTGCTGCCCTTCGAGGTCACCAACGCCCTCCATCAAAGGGTGTTTCGCGGCCAGTTGAGCGTTGGGGAAACCGCTCGCATGATCTCACAATTGCTCAGTTCGCGGCTTGAGTTGCATCAAACGGCAAAGCTTCACGTAAGAGCCTTGGAGTTGGCAAGCGAACTCCAGCAGGGGGCGGTCTACGACGCCCACTATTTGGCGCTGGCCGAAGAGTTTGGCTGCGAACTGTGGACAGCCGATCAGAGGTTCTACCGAGCGGCGGAGGGTGTAGGTAATGTCCACTGGATTGGCGAGTTGAATTCACACCCGCGTTGCTAAAAAGTCAGCCTCATCGCCCTCTCAAGGCGAAGATCACGGGTTCGAATCCCGTATGCGCCACTTACCGCATAAGCCAGCGCGCTCCGCGCTCAGGGAGTGTCGTCAGCTTCCTCGTATGGCGTCTCACCCTTGGGCATCCGGTATCCAACGCGATGCTCGGTGAAGATGTAGGTGGGCTTGTCCGCGTTGTCACCGAGCTTGCGGCGCAGTTTGCTTACGATGGTGCGCATGGGCCGCACGTCGTCCTGCTTCCTTGTGCCCCAGACCCGGTCCAAGAGATGCTCGTAGGTCAAGAGCCGTCCCGCGTTGGCCGAAAGCTCGGCCAGCAGCCGGTACTCCATTGCCACCATTGGCACCGTCCGGCCGGCAATGGTCACCCTGCGCTCGGCGTAGTCGATAGTCAGATCGCCAAGCACGTAGGGTTCCGACGGTCTTGATACCTCTCTCCTCCGCAGGGCCGCTCCGATTCTCGCCGTCAGTTCCGTAGGCGAGAAGGGCTTGACCACGTAGTCGACGGCCCCCATGTCGAATGCCCTGGCGATGAAATCATCCTGTCCGTAGGCGGAGAGGAAGATAACCGGCACGTCCGTTATCTCAAGGATCTCCCTCATCAGCTCAATGCCGTATTTTTCGGGAAGCATAAGGTCCATGAGCACCAGATGGGGCTTCTCCTCTTTGACAAGGCGGAGCGCCTCTTTTTCATTTTCGGTCACTATGGGCGCGTACCCTGATTGAGCGAGGGTGTCGCGGACGTGGCGGAGGGTTAGCGGGTCGTCGTCCACTACGAGGACAGGAACCTGTTTGGCGCCCTCCCTGCGCCTTTGCTGCGAGGAACGGGTTGAGGCCGGCGGGAATTCGCTTAGCGCGCCGCCTCCAGCTACGTTGATGGTAGGAAGGGTAAAGGTGAAGCGCGCGCCCAAGCCGGGCCCGCCGCTCTCGGCCCAGATGCGGCCGCCATGCGCCTCCACGATTCCCTTGCAGATAGCCAGGCCCAAGCCGGTGTTTTCCCTCTGGTCCTCGGACTGTATCCTGGCGAACTTGCGAAAAAGGCGCGGAAGGCTCTCCGCCGGGATGCCCCGTCCCTCGTCGATCACGGAGAAGGCAACATAAACGCCCTCCCGCACGGCTGCGACCCTGATGGCAGACGACTGTGGGGAGCGTCGGGCCGCGTTGGCGAGGAGATTGCCCAGAACCTGGCCGATGCGCCGCCTGTCGGCCATCACCAGGGGCAGGTCCGTGTCTATGTTGATGTCGAGGCTGTTCCTGCCCCCTGCGCTGACGAAGGCGCTCCTTGCGCGGTCCAAAAGCACGGCCACCTCTGCGGGTTCGGGGCTGACCGACAGAGCGCCCGTCTGGATGCGTGCCACGTCGAGAAGGTCGGACACCAGGCCGTGCATGTGGTCGGCCTGTCCCTCGATGATGTGGAAGAACTGGCGCGCCGCGGCGGGGTCGAGGTCTGTTGGCGAACCCAGCGCGGTGGCGGCGGAGCCTTTGACGGATGCCAGGGGCGCCCGCAGTTCATGGCTCACCATGGCCAGGAACTCGGCCCGCATCCGCGCCATTTCTTCAATTTCAGCCATGTCCTGCAGGGTGACGACCACCGACTCGACAGCGCCGTCGCGGGAGAGGGTGGGCGCTGCGTTGAGCAGTACAGTCACGCTCCGTCCGTCGGGGACCCGCATGACGATCTCCTCGGCCCGCACCGTTTCTCCCATGCTTAGAAGCTGGGTCATGGGGAATTCCCGCAGCGAGATCTCATGCCCGTCGGCGCGCCTGAAGGTCAATATCTCCAAGAACTCCTCCGTCGTCTGGTCGGGGTTCCGCAGAATGTCGACTATCCTTCCGGCCTCACGGTTGAAGGACTTGGGCGTTCCCGTGACGGCGTCTAAGACCACGACGCCGACGGGGGAGGTGTTTATAAGGGTCTCCAGGTCGGTTCTGGCCTGTCGCTCCTCCTGGTGCCTGCGGGCGTTGGCGATGGCCATTGCGGCTTGGGAGGCGAACATGACGAGGGTCTCCTCATCTTCCCGGGTGAACTCCTCATTAACCCGCTTGTCCGACAGATAGAGATTGCCGACGCGCTCCCCTCGGAGCCGGATGGGGGCGCCGAGGAAGCTGCCCACGGGACCCAGAGGCGGAGCGATCTCCGGCAATCCCAGGGAGGCCGCGTGGTCGGAGAAGTCGGCCACACGCAAGGGTTCGGGCAAACTGCTCAGGTAGTCGAAGAATTCCAGCGCTCCAGGCAGGCCAATTAACCGGTGTTCGTCCTCGTCGGTCATGCCTGAGGTGATGAAGTCCCGGATCTGTCCCGCGCCGTCGATGACGGTCATGCACCCCCTTTCGGCCCCGGTGATGAGTCGGGCTCCATCCACTACGCCTTGCAGCACCACGTCGACGTCGAGGTCCTCGGTGATGTGCAGGTTGGCCTGGCTCAGCCGTGTGAGCCGCTCCCGCAACGCTGCTATCTCTTGCACAAGGTTGTCCGGTCGGTTCAATTCGTCACCTTCTTCCGGTCCGGACATTAGGCGGTCCGGACATTGGGGCTGACCGCTCTCATGGCTCATCATTGGGAGTCAACAGGATGATTATACCTGATTTTTGGCGAAAGGTTACAAGAAGTCATAGGAAATCAATCTAAAAGTAATGATGAGATTACACGCAATGTAGCGCAGGCGGAAGCGCTCCGATCCGAGTAGTCACAACGACCTCTGCGCAGAATCGCCGCAGGATAGGTCAGTGAAGCGTTAGCGGCGTGCTCTGACTATCCAGAGCAGGTTCAATGCGGCTATGGCCGCGGCGAGCAACCAGAGGAGCGTGCCCAAGGCGGGATTGAACTGTAATCCCACGCCCAGCCCGAAGTAGAATACAACGACCGCAAGCAGGAACAGCAGGACGCGGGCGACTATCCGTTTGCACATTGGGCTGCTATCTCAGCCGTTTCGGAGAAGGCGTACTCCCTCTTGGTGATTATCTCCAACAAGGCCGGTTGGCCTCCGGCCACGATTCTCTCCGCCTTCTTGATTGCAGGGATGATTCCGTCCGGGTCATCCACGCGTTCCGCATAGCCGCCCATAGCCCTTGCCACCTCCGCGTAGTTACCCGTGAGGTCCTTGGTACCGTACCGCTCCGAGGCTACTGGAAACTGCTCAGGCCCGTATATGCCCATGCCGGAGTTGTTCAGAAGCACGGTTAGAATAGGTATCTGCTCTCGCACCGCGGTCTCGAAGTCGAGCCCCACCATGCCGAAAGCGGCGTCACCCATTACGTTGACCGCCAGCTTTTCCGGCGCGGCCATCTTGGCTCCCAAAGCCAGCCCCAAGCTGTTGCCCAGTTGCGTGGACTTGCCCCAGCCGATGAACCCCCTCGGTATCAACGTCTCCCAAAAGGGAGTCATCTCGTCGCGGGGACTCCCCGAGTCGTGGGTGACGATAGTGTTGCGGCGATCGACGGCGTGCATGAGGTCCCATATAACCCTGTACGGGTTGATTGGCACCTCGTCCGAGGTCAGCAGGGGCATCCACTCCCCCAGCCAGGCTTCCTTCACCGCTTTGATCTCCTCCGCGACCCGCGAGTCCTCTCCGCGTTCCCCGACTCGCCCTTCCAGCGCATCGATGATCTGCTGAAGCACCAGCTTGCTGTCGCCAATGACGGCGATGTCCGCCGCGTAGTCTTTGTTGATGTCGTCG
>CAXXXU010000001.1:0-54469 GCA_963667055.2 Dehalococcoidia bacterium | reverse complement strand
CACGGCGCCATGCGGCCCATCGGCTATCCACTGGCCCAGTTCATCTCGGGGAACGCCTGGGAGTTCTTCGACGCTGTCCGGGTCGGCTCACGGTTCCGCTCGTCTAAGGTGACCAAAGAGGTAATCGAGAAGAAAGGCTCTCGCGGACGATTGGTGCTGCTTATCTCAGAGGTCGCTTTCTCGGATTATCATGGCGACACCGTAGGCAAATGCTACGGCACCCAGATAGCGGTTCCCATGGAGAGCATGGGCACCTCCCGCGCCATGAAGGCCGATAACATGGGTCAGAAGCTGCCTGCTTTATGAGAGAAAAGTCCAGGAATATACGCCAGAAGATATAGAGCAACTTTTCCAAGGGCTGCGCGGCCAAACGCGTCGGGGAGCGGAAACCCCTCTACTGGGAGGACGTGGAAGTGGGCGACGAGCTAAATCCCTTCTTCTTCCGCCCTGGACCTTGCGAGATCAGATATGCTCCAACTTCATGAGCTACTGCCTGGTAAGCGCTGGAGGAACGTCTGTAGGCACCGATGATCCTTCAAAAGAACCGCAAGGCGACGAACTGGCTTTTGAGCCGTCTTTTCGCATGTTAAAGAACTTGCCGGGAGACTCCCGCACCAACCCGCTAACCCGTTGGCCCTGGAATGCCGACGTCGCGCACGACGACGCTATCTTGGCCGGCTATGATGGTCAGCCGGCCCCTTTGACCACGGTGTGCAGAGGTTCCAGGTGCCCCAACAGCTTGTTCACCAACTGGATGGGGGATCACGGTTTTATCCGTCGCATGCAGATAGCTCTCCGCAAGCCTGTATACGTTGACGACGTTACCAGGTATGAGGGCCAAGTGGCGAAGAAGTTCATAGAGGTCCAGGAAGGAGAGGCGGCGGGCGGCGGAAAACCGAACAGGGCGGAATATCACGCGGTAGGCATTCGTTATCAAGGTCTCAACCAAACAGGCGAGGCTCACTCGCAAGGCACTGCTACTGTGTACCTCCCCTCTCGCCAGGGTGGGCCTGTGCAGCTTCCCATTCCCCACCCCGCGCGCCCGCCTTACGTGCCATACGAGACCTTCTACCGCGACTGGTACTAGGACTTTAGACAACAAGTAGAGAGATTTGCCCTGGCCTCGTATGCCGGAGCGACTGGAAATATCTCACAGGGCTTCCACGCTAAGCGGTTGGCAGGTTCTCGATATCCACAGGCTCCACCGGATCGGCAAGGTCGAAGCCGAACACCCGCGAGTAGAAGTAGAGTTCGGCGTCCAGCGTCCTCTTGATGTTCTCGGCGCGTCGGAAGCCGTGCTGTTCGCCCTCGAACGGTAGATAGGCGACGGGAATCCTTTTCTCACGCAGCGCGTCGCGCATCATCTCGGACTGGCTCGGAGGTACGACCTTGTCCTCCAGGCCCTGGAACAGGATGAGCGGCGCGGAGAGCCGGTCGACGTGATGGATGGGAGAGCGTTCCAGGTATATATCCCGACGCTCCGGATACGGCCCGACCAGTGTGTCCAGATAACGCGACTCGAACTTGTGCGTGTCCAGTGTAAGGGCCTCCAGGTCGCTGACGCCGTAGAGGCTGGCCCCGGCTCGGAAGACGTCGTGGAAAGTCAACGCGCTCAGCGTCGTGTAGCCGCCGGCGCTGCCTCCCCTGATTGCCATGCGATCGCCATCCACGTCGCCGCGTTCGGCCAGGAACCGGGCTCCGTTGACGCAGTCTTCCACGTCGACAATGCCCCAATTGCCATTGAGACGCCGGCGGTATGCGGTGCCGTAGCCGGTGCTGCCGCCGTAGTTGACGTCCAGTACCGCGAAGCCGCGGCTCGTCCAGAACTGGGTGCGAAGATCAAGTGTAGATGAAACGGCGGAGGTCGGTCCGCCGTGCACCAAGACGACCAGCGGAGGCCGCTCCCCTTCCGGCGCCGAGTAGTCCTTATTTGTCGGCGGGTAGAAGAAAGCGTGGGCTGTGACTCCTCCTCCCGTGGGGAACTCAATCGACTCAGGCGCAGAGACGTAGCCCTCGTCAATGCTGAAGGCGTTCGAATTGCGCAGCGCCTCCGTAGCGCCGGTGCGCAGGTCGTGAGCCATCAGCGCAGGCGCCATCGTCGGGGAGCCTGCCCCGAACACGACGCGACCCGCCCCTACGTACATCCCAGATCGGGTGACGTCAGTAAACGGAGTGGGCACGGTCTCGATCTCCAGTCTGTCGCTATAGAGGTTGGCGAAGTGTGACGTGCCGCCTCTGTTGTAGCAGCAGACGATGCGGTGCTCGGAGGCAAACCCGTATGTGGATATGGCCAGTCCCCATTGTGGAACCCCGAACTCCGCGTCCATCTCGCAGAGGGGCTCGGTCACACCGTCCCGCCACCGGTAGAGGTTCCACCAGCCGCTCCGGTCGGAGACGAAGTGGAGGATCCCCTGCGGAGACCACTCAGGCTGGTTGATGGCTTCGCCGTCTCCTCCGGCCACTCTCTGCGCATCCCCAAGAGAGCCGTCTTCCCGTACCTCGGCAACCCACAAGTCGCTGCCGTCCCACGGCATGTTTGGATGATCCCACGAGAGCCAGGCCAGCCGCGACCCATCGGCAGACAGCCGGGGAGAGGCGTAGAAGTCGTGGCCCGATAGGAGCACGGAGCCACTGTCCATCCCGTCCAGGCCAATACTTACGATCGTGGTGACCGCCTCCCCTTCTCCCCTGTGGTCCTCCCGGACGCATATGATGCGAGACCGCTTGCTGTCCATGACGCCGTCGGCGTAGCGCACGGCTGCCTCTGGCGTAATGGGCTCCGGCTCCTCTCCCTGCCTTTGCCGGTACAACCGCTGATCCTCGAAGTTGGAGAAGTAGACCACGCCGTTGGACACTAGGAATGCGCCGCCCCCGTACTCGTGCACTAGAGTACGGACGTTGAAGAACGGTGGTGTGAAGTCAGCCGTCGCCCCGTCAGGCCCACGCCGTACCACGACGTTCCTCCCTCCCTCCGAAGGCCGCATCTCCGTCCAGTAGATGTCATCCCCATCCAGCCTGATTTCTCCGATGCCAATCGACTCAGCGATGATTACGTCGGAGGTGATAGGCGATCTCCAAGAGCCGTACGGCGCTACCTTGCGGGAGTTCATTGTCTCATTGATCTCCATTGGGTTCATACCTCCACACTATGGCCGCTGTCCATCCATTCCGCGTATGAGCCGTCGTAGAGACGGACGTTGTACCCGGCATGTTGCATGGACAGGTAAGCCAGCGAAGCCCGGACTCCGGTGCGGCAGTAGGCCACCACCGGATCACTGGGAACGATGCCTGCCGCTGCCAGCCGTCGACGCAGAAGGTCCGGCTCGATGAGCAGTCTTCCATCAGCGCCGGCCATTTCGGAGTGGGGAACGTTGACGGCGCCGGGAATGTGCCCGGGACGGTGGTCAATTTCGGTCTGGCCGCTAAATTCCTCCGGGGAACGCGTATCCAGGAGTTTCGTCTCGCCGGGGCTGACGAGATCGTTGATAATTGCCCTCACCGAAGGGTTCAGGCGCGGCGACAAGGACTTTGGCTCTGCGAAGACAGGCCGGTAGAGCGCCTCCCTACCCTGCTCCTTCCAGGCATCGTAGAGTAGGTCCATGATGTAAACGTCGCCAAGGCCCAGGTATTCCAGTACCCATGCCGCCATGGAGGCGTTGCGGCCATCCTGATGGTCGTAAAGCACCGGAGTTACGCCGTCGCCAAGCCCCGCTTCGCCAAAAGCTGCGGCAAGCTGGTCCGGCTGGTACAAACGACCGTCCGGACCTTGCAGTTTCTTCAAGGGGACGTTGACCGCGCCTCTCAAGTGGCCCATCAAGTAGCGCATGGCGGAACGAGGGTCGATTATCAGGTAGCCCGGCTGCCCAATACGGTCGGAGACCCAATCCGCCGAAACGAAGTTGATCATCAACCAACCATTTCAAATTCGGTCTCTACCGAGGTGGGTTTGGCCACGGACTGGGTCACCGGAGAGCCCTCCACCGCCAAACGCCAGATTTCCCGTAGAGTTTCCTCGTCAGCGTCGGCGCTCACGAAGCACTTGGCCGAAATCCTGCCGTAACCCGGGTTTCCCTCGTCCTCAACACCGGCCCACTTGCGGATGTTGTCAAAATACCCTTCGACCGCTACCTCCAAGTCATTGATGCGGACTCCCTTCTTGGTAGCGTTGACCACGAATCCCACGGTCATGCAGCTGCCGATAGCCGACAACAGCTGTTCGTGGGCGCTCGCGGCTACGTCGGTGGCGGTCAGGTCGCCCGGCTCGTCCATGTCGACTTGGTGGTTCCGCATGTAGGCCCGGGCCCTCATCCCGTCCTGCCAGACCACCCGCGACTTCCAAGGCCCGGTTACCGCCTCGAATACCTCCGGGTTCCGAAAGGAATCCAGAACCTCCGTCAGCTTCTCCTTGGGTAGCCCGTTAAGGTTTTTCTCTTCAGCCATCATCTACTCCTTATGCTCAATTTTAATGTCGGATCAATCCTATTGGGTACAGGACTAAAATCCTGAACCCTGGCGCTATTGATATTCGGCTCTGAGTTGCTCCGCAGCCTGGACAATCGTCAGCATCTTCTGGGAAGCAACCTCATGTGTGTTGACATTTCTTTCGGCAAAGGTGCCAAACCCGCAGTCGGGATTGAGGTAGATTTTGTCCGGATCGAAATACGGCAGGAGCTCCTTTACCCTGTCGACAATCTGCTCCGGAGACTCTATGTCATCCGTCCGGGGATTCACCACTCCAAAGCCAATCTCCTTCTCATTCGCGTATTCCTTGAAGACTTCCATCTCGCCGGCCCTGGGCGTGGCGCATTCCAGCACTAGCTGGTCAATGTCCATCTGCACAAGGTAGGGAAGCATCGGCCCGTAGTTGCCCGTGAGCAGCACCTCCTCCTTGCGGCTCCAGTTGCCGCGGCAGACGTGAACCCCGGTCTTGATTCCGCTGATTCCCTCCGTAGTCTGGTTCATCAGCCGCACGGCAAACTCAAGTTCGTCGGTGGGGTCCCGGCGGTTGGGCAGCGCGGCGCACATGAAGGTCTCCGTGCTCTCCTCTCCAAACACCACCTGGCTCAGGATTGGTTCGTCCAATTGAACGAAGTCGCAGCCCTGGTCCCGCAGGGCAATTATCTCCTCCCGCAGGATGTCCACAACGTCGGCGGCCAGCGCTTCGGGATCAGCGTACACCTGGTCTGACAGGCCTTCGAACCAGCTGGAGCGTGTCAGCATATAGGGGCCGGGAAGAGGTATCTTGATCTGCCGGTCGGTGTGTTCCCGCATGAAGGCCAGTTCATCGAGGGTCAACCCGTGGCGGCTCTCCAGGCGGTCAACCACTATGGCGCTCTTGATGGCAAAGGACGGCACGTCAAGGGCTCGCAGCGTCTCCTCCATCCTGGCTCTATCACGGGAGTGGTCCAGCAACTCTGAGACCTTCATCAGCTGCATCCCGGTCAGCTTGTCCACTGTGAAGGAATAGAAATTGTCTCTGCGCTGCTCCCCGTCGCTTATGATATCCACTCCGGCCTCTTCCTGGGCGCGGATGCAGGCCAGCACTTCGCCATCGGCCACGGCGTTGAAATCATCCGGCGTGATTTCACCGGCTTGCCTTTGGCGGAGGGCCCTAACCAACTCAGTGGAGCGGGGCCAACTTCCAACGACTGTTACTGGAAACAATGGAGCGTTCACTATTTGGGTTCCTCCGAATTGGGCGCTAAGAAAGCCTGAAGCCCGCCGTAGTGTATCCCAATATGGAATCCAGGACAAATTGGGTGATTGCGCGGCTCCAAGAAGGCAGCAATCGGATGCGCCAGCGGCGCGGGAGGCTGCGCCCAGTCTAAGCCGTGATTCGTACAGCGGCGCGCATCCGCCTCACCGCAATTCAGCGCCGAATCTAGCCCACGCTCATTATGTCCCTTCTGCGGGCGGCCACGGACTGAGTTAACCGGTCCATTATTATGGCCAGGAAAACAATGGCCAGCCCGGCGACTGCCCCGTTGCCCGGTTCGTTCTTCTGCAACGCCCGCAGCACGTCGTCGCCCAGCCCGCCCGCGGCCACCATGCTGGCGATGGTCACCATTGCCAGCGCCATCATGGTGGTCTGGTTGATGCCGGCCATGATGGTGGGCAGCGCCATGGGTATCTGCACCGTGGTCAGCAGCTGCCACGGCGACGCTCCGAAAGAGCGGGAAGCCTCCACCGTCTCGGTGGAGACCTGGCGTATTCCCAGGTTGGTCAGCCTTATGGTGGGCGGGATGGCGTATATGATGGTGGCGAAGATCCCCGCCGGCTTCCCCAGTCCAAAGAAGAGGATGCCGGGCAGCAGATAGACGAAGCTGGGCATGGTCTGCATCCCGTCCAGAATCGGTCGCATTATGTAGTCCGCCGTGCGGTTGCGGGCGGCCAGTATGCCCAGCGGAAGTCCAATGGCTACCGCTATGGCCACGGCCACCACCATCAGCGCCACCGTATCCATCATGTTCTGCCAGAGATCCATGAAGCCCACGAACAGCAGCGCCAGGGCCGTGAAGACCGTCAGGCTCCACCGGCCCACTACAAACGAAAGCAACGCAAGTCCCACCACCACCGCCGGCCACGGCAGCCACTTCAGTCCCCCTTCAATCCTGACCAATGCAAAAGCCACCACCGTGCTAAGCCCGTCGAACAGCCAGGAACCGCTTCTGGTAACCCAGTCCACCGAGTCGTCTATTGCGCCCGTGGTGACGTCCCGAACGGTTCTATCCAGAGTCACGCCGTCCGTAGTGGAGGTGGATACGGTGGTCGGGAAATCCATCCCCGGCTCCCAGGCCAGAACGCTCCCCAGAAGCACAACCGTCACCACAATCAGCCCTATCACCCAGCGACGCCTGAGAAAGCCTCTACCCCGTTGCGTCCACGTATCCGCGCCGTGTAATTGCTCGTCCCGGTCTTGTGCCATGTAAGGCCTCCTAGCCGCTGTCGGAAATGCTCGTAAGTAGAACGCTGCGGGGAACTTCTCCCAGCAGGCTGCCGTTTTCGCCGACAACCGCTATGGGATACTCGGTCTGGGCCGCCTTCGGCACAACGTCCTCTATGTAGTCTTCGGGGTGTGTGATGGTTGGCTCTATGACTTGCGCGTCATGCAGCGTTTCCTTTCGCTGCGACACCAGCTCGTTGGCCAGCTCCCGCGTCAGGATGCCGCGCAGAGTGAAGTCCCGCGCTATGAGGAACACCGAATCGATGCCGTGATTCAGCATGGAGTGCAGCGCCACGCGGGGGCTTTGCCGTTCGTATATGACCACGTCGGGCTCCCGCATGATTGCTTTGGCCCTGATAATCTTTGCCCTGGACACGTCCCGCACGAACTCCACCACGTAGTCGTCCGTCGGCAGCATGACAATCTCTTCCGGGGAGCCTTCTTGAACAATCTCCCCGTCCCGCATGATCGCTATGCGGTCGCCCAGCTTCAGGGCTTCGTTCAGGTCGTGAGTGATGAACACTATAGTCTTGTGAAGCTCCGACTGAAGGGTGATGAGCTGGTCCTGCATCTCTCTTCTTATCAGGGGATCCAGGCCGCTGAACGGCTCGTCCATTAGTATCACTTCCGAATCCATTACCAGCGCCCTGGCCAGGCCGACCCGCTGCTGCATTCCGCCGCTCATCTCGTGCGGAAAGTAATTCTCCCAGCCCTTGAGTCCCACGATCTCGATGGTCTTTTCAGCCTCCCGGTACCGCTCCTCCTTTTCCATGCCTCTGATCTTCAAGCCGTACGCCACGTTGTCCAATACGTTGCGGTGAGGTAGTAGCGCATAGTGTTGGAAGACCATGGCAATCTTACTGCGGCGGAACTGCATCAACTCCGCCGGGGCGTAGGCGCGGATGTCTTCGCCGTCGAAAAGAATCTGCCCGCTCGTGGCCTCCACCAGACGGCAGAGGCAGCGCACCAGGGTGGACTTGCCGCTGCCGGACAGTCCCATCACCACGAATATCTCCCCGGTGTCCACCTTGAACGAGACGTCTCTCAGTCCCACCACCAGACCCATCGCCTCCTGAATCTCGGAGCGGCTCATGGAGGCGTAATCCGTCTCAAAGACCCGTTCCGGCCTGTCGCCGAAGACCTTCCACAGGCCTTCCACCTCAATCTGATGCGTGTCCTGCATGTCAATCTCCCCTCGTGGGACGCTTCGCTGCAACATCCGTATAGCTTTTATCACAAATCGCCGCTGTTAGCACAGCCCCGCCTTGCTTGGACGGATGGCCGCTCGCGGGAGTATACGGCGGCACACGGACGCGGCGGACTGGAATCCAGCCGTATCTAGTGCTATTATGAGCGCGCCCATTGCCCTTCAAGGGCGAGTTTATGGGAGTATGGGGGTAGCAGCAATGAAAGTGAAATACGGAATCCTGGCGCTCATGGCGTCCATGCTGGTCGTTTTGGTCGCCGTGGCCTGCACGTCGGAGGACGGGGACGCAAAGGAGCCGATCGTGTTCAGCGACCTCAACTGGACCAGCGCGCAGGTGCAGAACCGCGTTGCCCAGTACATAGTGGAAGAGGGCTATGACTACCCCACGGACGTGGTTTTCGGCGCGACGCTGCCTCTGTTCAACGGCCTGCGCAACGGCGATAGCCACGTGACCATGGAGATATGGCTGCCCAACCAGGATGAGGCCTGGATGGAGGCCCAAGCAGCGGGCGAGGTCATCTCCGTGGGCGAAAGCTTGGGCAAGGACTGGCAGTCGGCATTTGTCATCCCGACCTACCTCCAACAGCAGTACCCCGATCTGGACAGCGTGGACGACCTCAAGGACGCCCAGTTCAAAGAGCTGTTCGCGACAGCGGAGACAGGAGGCAAGGCGCGCCTGGTGTCCTGCGTCATAGGATGGGCCTGCGAAGAGGTCAACGCTCAGCAGGTGGAGGGCTACGGCCTGGCGGACCACGTCCACGTAGTCAACCCAGGTGACGGCGCGGCGGCCAACGCCGACCTCTACGGCGCTTATGAGACGCAGGAGCCCTGGCTTGGCTACCAGTGGGGCACCAACGACCCCGCCTTGATACTGGACCTGGTCAGGCTGGAGGAGCCCGCGTACAGCGATGAGTGCTGGTTCACCACCAAGGCATGCGCCTACGAGGACGCCACGATTCTGATTGCGGTGCACCCGGACATGACGACCCGGGCCCCGGACGTGGTGTCCATGCTGCGCAATTGGGACTTCAACATAGGAGTCTACAAAGAGGTGGCGGGCTGGCTGAACGATAACCCGGACGCCGGAGCCAACGACGCCGCCCTCTGGTGGCTCAACAACAACACCGGTGTTTGGAGCGGCTGGGTCACCGACGAGGCAGCCGACGCCATCAACGAGGCTCTGGAAGCCAACACTAAGCCGGACGGCTGGCCGACTGAGTAGAGATTAGCAACTGCTGCCGGCCTACCTCTGGCAGTACGTCGAGTGGGCGCTGACTCTACGCCCGGCTCTCGACGGCGGCCAAGGCCTCGGCAACATCTGCATGATTGGGGATTATCTGGTTGAACCCGATTATCTCGAAGACCTGCTGTATGTACGGTCTAAGGGCGCAGATGTGGAGGGTGCGGTTCTCCTTCTTGAGGTCTTGCCAGATGCGTAAAAATACGCGTAGACCCGCAGTGCTCATGTAGGTCACGCCCGATGCATCTATAACGACGTCACGATCAACGCCCATCGCGGCGCTCCTGACCTGGACTTCGAACACATCAGCGTTGAAAAAGTCAATGCGTCCCGAAGCCTGGAGCAGCATGGCGTGGCCCTCGTATGAGACAATGTCGAGCATCATGGAGGCTATTGTAGGGAAAGTTACGCACATAGACAAGTCAAGGAGCAATCTGAGCCATTCTGCAAGTGGCTTGACTACAGCGCAACACATTGCCGCTTTACCGCTCGACTCTTCGAGATTCCAAAGTAGAATACGTAGTATAATGCCGCGCTGTGATGAACAGGCTTACACACCTCTCACGCTGGATAACTGAGTCCACGGCCTTCGAGGCCGGAATCATTGCCATCATCATCATCAACGCCCTTTTGCTGGGAGCTGGGACCTCACCCGCGCTTGAGCGGCAATACGGGGAATGGATCGATGCCGGCTACCAGATCGCCTTGGCGGTGTTCATCGTCGAGGCGCTGCTCAAGATGATCGCGTCGTCGCCGCGTGTCGCCGGGTACTTTAAGGACAGCTGGAACGTTTTCGACTTTCTGGTCATAGTTTTCGCGCTGGTGCCGGCGACTGGACAGTTCGCCATGGTCGCCCGGCTCGCGCGCCTGCTCCGAGTGCTGCGCCTCGTGTCGACTATCAGAGACCTGCGTCTAATTGTGAGCGCGCTCGTTCGCTCCATCCCCAGCGTGGGCCACGTCATGATGCTGATGAGCATCATCGTCTACATCTACGCCATCATCGGATACCATCTGTTCAGCCAGCACGACCCGGAGAACTGGCGCAACTTGGGGATTGCCCTCCTCACTCTGTTCAACATCATCACACTGGAGGGATGGACTGAGGTGATGTTCACCGCGATGGAACTCAACCCGCTGGCGTGGGTCTACTTCGTCAGTTTCGTGGTGATGGGCACCTTCGTGGTGATCAACCTGTTCATCGCAATAATCATCAACAACCTTGACGAGGCCAAGCTGGAGCGTCTCCGCGAGCTGGAACGCCCGGTATCGCGGGAGGAGCTCCTGCGCGAGATCCGCACGACCCAGGAGGCTCTCCGCCGCCTGGAACGGCGCATGGAAGACAACTAGAGCGGACGGTCCCTGCCCTATTGCACTGAAATGCCGCCATAAACAGGATACGACAACCTCGTTAGTGATACTATGTATCTTTACAGGAGGGTCACAATGGATTCAGTAATCGAAGCTTGGCGAGAGCAGATGCTCGCCCATGACCGGGACATGGCCGCTCTGCGCGGCGGCGAATACGAGCATGGCCAGGGGCAAGGCCGCGCCGGTGGTTTTAGCTTCGCCAACCGGCCTATGGACCCCTACCGCACTGACGACGCGGTTCTTAATAGGTTGTTCGCCGCGCTGGGTTCGGGTACAGAGGTTTTAGACGTCGGAGGCGGCGCGGGCCGCTTCGCTCTGCCGCTGGCTACACGCGCCAAGCGAGTGACCGTCGTCGAGCGCTCCGCGGATTCCGTGGAACTGCTGGAGTCGCGAGCGGCGGAGGCCGGCATCGCCAACATCACCGTGATCAATGAACCCTGGGAGGATGCCAACGCGCCGGTGGCGGACATGGCGCTCTGCTCCCTTGTGCTGCACCACGTCCTTGAAGCCGCTCCCTTCGTGGCGAAGCTGCAGAAGTATGCAAGAGACCGTGTGGTGGTAGTGGAGATGGGCGAGACGCCCGGGTCTATGGACCGCCCCTTCTACGAGAGGGTGTACGGCTCGGCTCCGACACCCTTGCCTGGGCTGGACAAGGTGATGGGGCTGCTTTGGGCGATGGACATCTACCCCGACGTGGAGATGATCAAGCCTGAGCCCGTCATAGTGGAGAACGACCGGGACGCCGCGCTGGAACAGATGCGGCGCAGGCTGGCCGTGCAAGAGGGCACCGAGCAGGACGAGCGGCTGCGCACCGCGGCGGACGAATTACTGGAAGAGACTCCCAACGGGATTGCCGTCCGCGGCGTAGCCCCCCGTCGGCAGGCCATAATCACGTGGAGACCCTCTCAGTAGACCTAGTCTTGCCGCACCTCAAATCTCCGTGTGCAAACCGCGCCATCTCCCCACTAGGAGACGGGAGGGCGGGTCTAGCGTTATAATCACGACTGCCCCTACGAAAAAAGACTGATTCACGGCGGCAGATGAAGGGAGTAGTTTCATGCGCTTCTCACTCCGGAAAAGAATTCTCGCGTTAGTACTGCTGGGAGTCCTGGCAACAATGGCCGTAGCTTGCGCCGGAGATGACGGAGAACAAACCCCGTACCGGATAGGCGTCATGGAATCGCTGACCGGCCCAGGCGAGACCTACGGCAATATGGCCGTTCACGCCAAGCAGATGGCCGCGGACGAGATCAATGCTGCCGGCGGGATCAATGGGCGTACATTGGAGTTTATCGTAGAAGACTCCAAGTGCAGCGCCCAGGACGCGATTACCGCCTACCAGAAACTCACGAATGTGGACGATATGAAGATCATTCTCGGCACATCGTGCAGTGGCGCGATGCTTGGGGTCGCGCCCCTTGCCGAGGAGGATGGCGTTGTCCTCTTCTCCGGGCTGGCCAGCAACCCCGACATCGCCAACGCAGGCGACTACATATTCCGTACCCAGATCAGCGACATCGAGGTGGGAACCAACACGGGCAACACACTCTGGGCCGACGGTATCCGCACGTTGGCCACCATTACGGAGGAGACCGACTACGCCGAGGGTGTGCGCCGCACCTCTGTGGCGCAGTTCGAGAAGAACGGCGGCCAGGTGGTCGCGGCGGAGCGCTACTCGTCCGACATAACGGACTTCAGATCTCAACTGACCAAGCTCATGGCGGCGAGTCCTGACGCGCTGCACATAGCGCCTCAGTCCGAGTTCGCCGCGGGGACCATCGTCAAGCAGGCCCGGGAGCTGGGCTACCAAGGCCCCATCTACGGCGAAACGGTTACCGTGGGGACCACCGCGCTCGAGATCGCGGGCGGCGCGGCGACCGGGCTAAAGGCCGTTACGGCCGCTCCGGACCCCGACAACGAGAAAGCGCAGGAGGTCCTGGCCGACTTCCGTGATCGCTACAACTACGTCACTTTCCCCTGGCACCTCAGCTCCGCCTACGACGACGTGTACATCGCGGCGGAGTGCCTCAAGCAGACCCAAGACGACCGGGATGCAGACGGCTTTCGGGACTGTCTCTACGAGATTACTTGGAGCGGCGCCCTCGGAGACAACTACAGTTTCGATGCCGACGGTGAGGTCGTCGGTCTCTCCAGAGCTGTCGTGGAGGTCCTCCCACCGGATGAGAGGACGGAAGAAAACTATGGGTACAAGGTCCTAGGCCGCAGTCAAACTTAATGCCTGGCCAATTGCCCGCAGATTGGTGATTGTTGAATAGACGCACTCATAAGAGCAGGCCCAGGATATTCTACGGCTGGTGGGTTGTACTAGGCGGCCTTATAGGAATGCTGCTCAGCGCCGGTTTCAACTACCACGGACTGAACGCATTCTTGATTCCCGTGTCTCACACTTTTGGAGTCTCTCTCACCGCGGTTGCAATCGTGCTTTCCGTGGCCAGGATTGAAACGGCTTTCATAGGCCCGCTGGAAGGCTACCTGATTGACCGTTTCGGGCCAAGGACCATGATGTTCCTGGGCGTGCCTCTTATGGGGTTTGGGTTTATCGTCCTTAGCGTGGCGCCCAGCTTTACAGTCTTTATAGTGGTGCTCTTCGTAGGAGTGATCTTGGGATCCAGCCTTGGCTTTGGGAGTCCCATTACTACGGCTGTGGCAAACTGGTGGCATAGGCACCGCGGCAGAGCCTTTGGCATCATGTGGTTGGGAATAAGCGCCGGGGCAATGCTGGTCCCACTTGTGAACGAACTCATCGAGCAGCTGGGCTGGCGTGCGGCGGTTCGCATAATCGGCGCTTTGGTGCTCATCATAGGGCTGCCAACGGCAGCCATCATGCGCCATAAGCCCGAACAGTACGGGATGCTCCCGGACGGCGATGGTGCCACAGATCCGGCTCAAGAATCACAGCAGGCCGAACCGGGGGCAGCTTCGGACAGCCGGCCTCCGCCTGACGGACAGCGCGAGTTCACCCTGATGCAAGCCCTGCGATCGGCGTCGTTCTGGTACTTCTCGCTCTCATATGGACTGCGTATAGGAGTAACCAGCGCCGTGGGGATCAACCTGTTCCCCCTTGTTCGGTCTATCGGCGGCACAGGGGACCAGGCAGGACTTCTCTTCCTGGTGCACGGCATAGTCAGCGCTCCCGGAAGGTTGTTCCTCAGTTGGGCCGGCGATTATTTCAACAAGCGACTTCTCATGGCAGGCCTGTTCCTAATGCTGGCTGCTTGTGTCCTTGGCATCGGTCGGATCACCTCTCTGACGGCGCTGTTCATTGTCTACGCTCCATACGCCTTTGCCTGGGGCGGCTTATCGGCGATTCCGCAATCCTTTCAGGCCGACCTCTTTGGCAGGCAACACTACGCCACAATCCGTGGCGCCAGTGCGCCTATGCAGAGTTTCTTTTCGCTAATAGCCCCGCCGTTCGCTACGTTTATGTTTGAGAGAACGGGAAGCTACTCCATTCCGTTTACAATTCTTGCTGGAACTGCCATTCTCGCCGCATTGCTGGTGATGAACGCTAAGCCCAGTAGCCCAAAGACCTGATACCGATTACATTGGAACGGCTTGCGCTGTAGAATACTCACGCAATTAGAGGAGGGGGAAATGTCGTTAGGAATCGTCTCTTACAGGCCAAGCGTGTCGGCTAGAACTCACATGGTGTCGTCGGGCCACTACCTGGCCACTGCCGCGGGCTACAGGATCCTGGAACAGGGCGGCAACGCCATCGACGCTGGGGTGGCTTCCGGGATTGCGATAAACGTGACCCTACCCCACATGACGTGCTTTGGCGGCGTCGCTCCAATCATGGTCTACCTTGCTGAGACAAAGAAGGCATTCGCCATCAGCGGGCTCGGTAGATGGCCCAAGAAAGCGCCCGTAGAAACCTTTAACGGCGAAATGCCGCCCGGCCTGGGCCACGCCGTAGTGCCGGCGGCCTGCGATGCCTGGCTTACCGCGCTGGAGAACTACGGGACTATGACCTTCAAGCAGGTGGTCACTCCCGCTCTGGAGTTGGCCGAAAACGGATTCCCTATCTCCAAACGGGTCGCGGACGCTATCGCCGGAGCCGAAGAAAGGCTGTCCGGGTGGCCGGACTCTGCCAACGTATTCATGCCCAGAGGCGCCCCGCTGACTCAAGGCGAGAGGCTTGCGAATGCTGATTTGGCGTCCCTGTTCAGAAGCATGATAGACGTGGAGGAGGGCGCAAAGTCCGCGGGCCGGGAGGCCGCCATAAGAAAGACGCGAGACTACTTCTATCACGGCGAGCCGGCCAGGTTCATGGCCGAGTTCTGCCGGGAGCGCGGCGGATTCCTTGACCAAGACGATCTTTCCTCGTTCCATGTGGGTATTGAAGAGCCGCTAGTGGGTGACTACAAAGGATATCGCCTTCTAGCCTGCGGCCCCTGGTGCCAGGGGCCTTCCCTCATCCAGGCGCTGCAACTGCTGGAAGGCTTCGATTTCAAAGACATGGCGCACAACTCACCGGAGCACCTGCACCTGGTAGTTGAGGCGATAAAGCTCGCGTTTGCCGACAGGCACGCCTACTACGGCGACCCTGACTTCGTCGACGTGCCCCTGTCCGGTCTGTTGTCCAAGGACTACGCCAATGAGCGCCGCGAAAAAATCGACCGGCTTCAAGCCGCGCCGGGAATGCCTTCTCACGGAGACCCGTGGCAATACCAAGCCGGGGGAGGACGGCGCAGCGCCGTTCAGGCTCCGGCCAGCCTGGACGCGGAGTGGGAACCCGATACGAGCTATACCTGCGTGGTAGACCGCTGGGGAAACGCTTTCTCGGCAACGCCGAGTGACGGGCAACTGGGAGAGCCGCTAGTCCCAAGCCTGGGACTCACAATCTCAACCAGAGGGGGACAGGCTTGGTTGGACCCCGACCATCCGGCTCGTGTCGAGCCGTGGAAGCGGCCCCGGTTGACGCCGAATCCGGCCATGGTGGTCAAGGACGGCGAGTTGTTCATGGCTTTCGGCACGCCCGGCCTGGACGCGCAAGTCCAAACTATGTCGCAGGTCTTCCTCAACATAGTGGAGTTCGGCATGGAGCCGCAAGAGGCCATCGAAGCGCCGCGGGCAATCAGCTACAGCTTCCCCGGTTCGTCGTGGCCGCACCCGTATTTGCCGGGCCGCTTGAACCTGGAAGGCCGCATCGATGAAGAAACCGCTAACGCCTTGAAATCGCTTGGCCATGACATCGAGCGCTGGCCCGATTGGACGGAGCTAGCCGGAGGCGCTTGCGCAATCGTGGTCGATAAAGAACGGGGTATCTTGATAGGCGGCGCAGACCCGCGGCGTGAATCCTACGCCCTGGGGCGTTAGTGAAATCCTACGCGGGTTTTGTCGCTATCCTAACTTCTACTTTGCCTAAGGTTCCAAAGTCCGCGATGAAGACGTCGTCCTCCACGGCAGGCGTTATCCCCGTGCACGTCCCTGTGGTCACTATCTGGCCCGCTTCGATGGACTCGCCCCTATTCAAAAGATGATTAGCCGTCCAATGCAAGACCAGCAAGGGATCACCCAATACACGAGAGCCCGTGCCCTCCCCTACTTTCTCTCCATTCCTGAACAGAGTTATGGAATGTGCCCTGAGGTCTATCCCGCGCCAGTCGGTTGTCTGTTGTCCTGAAACAAAGGCCGTGTGCGCCACCATGTCGGCGATCAGTCGGATGGGACCAAGTCTGCCGAAACCTCCCTCGAAGCGTCCGCCAACTATCTCAATCGCGGGGAGCAAGGCATCCACTGCGTCTATGACCTCGTCCAGACTGTACGGTTTCGCCCGTTCCGGCAGATCGCGGGCGAAACGGAAGGCAAACTCGCTCTCCACGCTCGCGCTCTGGCCGGGAAACACGGCGACATCCGCTGGGCTTTGGAAGGAGGTTGGCGCAAACATGGGCGCCGTAGCCGGTCCCTCAATGTCAAGAACCCGTTGAGCCTCTTGACTGGTAGCGCCAACTTTCCAGCCGTACCTTGGCATGGCCACCAAGGCTTCTACTTTGCGTTGCACACCGTAGGCGGCTTCAATTGAGTCTATACCGGATGCGGCCTCAGCTGGAACAAGCCCGCCGGAACTCCGCGCTTTCCATAGAAGATCGGCAATTGCGTCTGCTGTTCCCGCTGCCACTATCGTGATACCGCCTATTGATTCTCCAACGAGACGTGGCCCTGTCTGGATAGACCCTGGAATAGCGTCAAAATATGGCGCGGTTCCAGGTCGAAGTTGAATTCAGCGCTAATGGCGTCGGAGATCTCATTAACACTCCGGCGGCCGTCCGTGAAATTCCAAATCTCGTCTCCGATTATTCGCAGGGAGTCGAAGCGCGCTCTAGGGTCCCGAGCATTCATCTCCTCGGACATGCGGACCAATGTCCAGTAGTCGGTGCCGGCCAAACCGGGCGCGTCCTTATCGACCAGTCGCTTGGGCACAACTTTGCCTGGAGCAAACTCCTCCTCCGGGGCCGCCTCCGGCAGCGACTCTAGTACATCCGCCAGCCGGTCTTGGATCCGTTTCTGCATCTTGTCCTTGGTCGTTTCCAGGGCTTTGGGGTCGTCGTCAAGCGCTAGAGCCGATTCAACAGCTCCTTGATCGCGAGCGGCCAGATGTACCAGACGCCTCCTGATTGCCGCATCCGACCCTTCGCCCCGCAATGCAATGTGGCTCAATCTGAACTCGCTGCGCGCCGTCACTTCCTTCATGATCTCCGCCGCTTCTTGAGAACCGGCGTAGGCCAACTCCAAAGCCGCCAGCGCTATAACCATCCCACATCTGCGGAAGACGGCAGGGTCAAGCACGTCGGCGGTCAGATAGTCCGTATGGAAGTACAGGTCCGGCCAGGACATCAGCAGCGGGGATGGTATGCCAAAGGCGGGGTAATACTTGTTGTCGCTCCAAGGCGTGTAAGGCAAGTCTACAAAATTCACAAACGGGATCTCGTCGTCGTTGCTGAACACCCAGCGCGTATCCTTGGGAGTCGTTTCTATTAGCGACACGAAGTAGTCGTTGATGAACGTAGGGACGGAATCCGGGGAGTGGTAGAACAGCAATGCCGACTTGCTCTTCCTCTGGTCGTGTCCAACGCTGTCCAGCGCAATGGAAACAATCGTTTTCTCCGCCTCTTCCCGGTGGTTCTGGATGTAGTGCTTAGTTCCGTGTCCTTCAACGTCTATGAGGAACCTTATGGTGCGGCGCGGCCGGGGAATGCGTCCATCTGAGATGAGCCGGGACATCACCAGTCCTATTTCGGCCAGCATTGCCGGCCCTGAAGCGCAGTTGGCGCCCGGCTTGGTGCCCGCCGTGGAATGACAAACGAAATGGATGAACTCATCCGCTTTGTCGGTGCCGGTTATGTCCGCAAAGAGATTCTGAGCTTCTCCCTTGAAGGTCTTGGCCTGAATGTCCACCCAAACCGTGGCCGTTCCCTGACTTGCTATGGCGGCAAGCTGCTCCGCGGCATGGTAATTCACCGCCAGTCCCCAGATTGCCGGGTTGGAGGGCATTCGCAGGAGCTGTACCGGATCGGGCAAAGACTCCCTGGTGCGGAATGGGGACGTCTGGTATAGCAACGTGTCGGTGATTACGCCCACCGCGCCGTGCGCGGCAGCTAGATTGACCGCGTGCCCAAATGTGCCGGGCACCGTAGTGCTTCGCACCAGTACCGCCTTACCCTTGACATCCTGTTTCTCGTAATCCTCCGGCTGCTCACCCGTGCCCACGTCCACCACCTCGACCGTCACTCCTCCTTCCGGGGTTGACGGCGTCCACCACGGCAGGCAGGAAGGCGCGTCTTCGTACGACACCAGGAGCTTGCCGTTCGCCGACCCCACGCGCAGTTCTGAGCTTACGGGTTCCCAGGCCATGGGCATGGTCTGACTGAGCAGCTTGAACTCGCCGTCCAAAGGGAACCGCTCCACCCAGACCCTGTCCATGCCGTTGTCTTTGAGAAGCTGCGCTACAAAGTCGGTGGCGCGGTGGTACCCGGACGCGCCCGGCGAGCGGTAGAACTTCGTCATGTGGGCGGCGTATCCCAGCGCCCGTTCCCCGGATAGTTCGGCTTCAATAAGCTGTACGAGTTCTTTTCGGTGCATCGGTTGGACCTCCCTTATGAGGCGGTTGCGTTCCCTGCCGCCCCGCTAGTCGATGCTGAATCCGTCAGGCGAGTAGGCGGCGGCATTCGGGTCGCTTGGGATGTATTTGGCCTTGCCCTGCTTTCCCACCAGCTCGCCGTCCTCTATGACCACGTTGCCCCGCACCATGGTGAGCACCGGCATTCCCAGCAACTCCGTGCCCTTGAACGTGGAGAAGTCGCTCTTGCCGTGCTCCTCGTCCACCACATGCCGTTTCGCCGGGTCCCAGATCACGACGTCGGCGTCCGAGCCCGGTTGAAGCGTCCCTTTGCGGGGGTATATGCCGAAGATCTTGGCCGGGTTTTCGCAGAAGACCTGAACGAACTTGGGCAGGGTCATGCGCCCGCCGTTGACGCCGTGCGTCCAGACTACGGGCATCATGAACTCCAACGTGGTAAGCCCAGCGCCTATATTGAAGATGTTTTCATGGCCCGGTTCCGGCTCGTCGGCATGGCCGTCCATGGTTCCGGTCAGCTTCAGGGAGCGGGTGTATCCGGTGTAATCGCTTCCGATCACGTCCAAGGCTCCGCTGGACAGCCCCCGCCACATGGCGTCCATGTCCTCCTCCTCTCTGAGAGGAGGAGCCACTTTCAGCAGGTAGCCCTCCCTGATGAGGTCGTCGTTGGTCAGCGAGAGATAATGCGGGCAGGTCTCCCCGTAAATGGAAAGCCCCTGTCCCTTGTAATGTTCCAGTATGCCAACTACCTCTTTTGTGCTCAGATGCACCGGATAGACCGGACAATCGGCGACCGTTGCCATAGTGGCGGCGCGGTGCACCGCCTCCGCTTCCACTATGTTGGGAGCGGCGTCCTTGTAGTGGTGGACGGACACTTTGCCTTCCGCCCTGAAATTGCTTTCCAGGTACGCCTTGCATATGCCATTTTCGGCGTGCACCATGGCCATTCCGCCGTCGCGGCCCGCCAGGTCCATGACCTGTATCACCAGCTCGTCGGGAATGGATAGGAGGTTGCCCTGCGCTTCGGGCGATGCCCACGGGTTCCAGGTCATGAACATCTTGTAGGAGATCACGCCCAGACGAACCAGGTCGGGGATGACCTTGTCTATGTCGTCCCGGTCTCTTGTCGTGATCAGCCCGTGGATGGCGAAGTCGGTGTAGGACGCCTCCTCCGCGTACTCTATGAACCCCTTGACGATGTCCGGGTTGTACTTCCTCACGCCCCAGTGATTCCCGAAAAGCTCGTGGCGGTGCGTCTCCGAACCTACGAAGGGCACCACCGTGGTGACGCCTCCGTAGGCGGCGCAGATGGAATAGGTGTCCATCTTGTCCGCGTATATGGGGTGCGCGTGGGAGTCCAGGCCGCCGGGCAGTACGTACTTGCCGGAAGCGTCGATGGTGCGCGCTGCGTCCTCCGGCGATAGATTCTCCCCGACCTCCGCGACCTTGCCGTCACTGACAAGGATGTCTGCTCGGGTGATGCCTTGTCCGGAGGCCAGGAGGCCCCCTTGGATGAGTACGTCGGCGGTTGACGTAGACATGCTCTCCCTCCCTGTCCCTCTGTGCTGCTATGGCAGCGCCAAGCGCGGGGTTAGCCGGGCGGCGCTACGTTGATGTTACAGGCTTGCATGACCTGCATTGCCTGCGGTGGGAGCTGCGTCAGGTCGCCCGCCATGGCGGGAAGGAACTGCTCAAGGCCAATCTGCTCGTCCACGCAGCGCAGCGCGGACGGGGCGAACGGCAAGGGCATACCCATGGACTCGGTGAGCGCCGCTGCTTCCGCGTCGGTCAGACAGGCAAAGAAGCGGAAGGCCAGCAGAGCCTCCATTGGGTCTTCGCTGCCCTGAAGCGGGAAGTTGCTCACGCCCGCGCCGGTGTACAAGGCGCGCAGGCAGTTGGCGCTTTCGTCGCTGAGGCCGCCGGCCGTTGCGCCAATGCCTATGATGGCCAGTTCGGCTGCGTTTGCCGGTTCCATGCACTCGAGAACCATGTCGAGCTGGCCGGGGACCATGACCAGCGAGGCCAGCGGCTGATCAAGCATTCCCTGGTATGCGGCTTCGCCCACCTTCCCGCTGATGCAGGTCTGCTCCTGCTCCGACAACATGCCGAGGATGTCGCGCGCCGGCGAGAACAGGGTTAAGTCGCCCGGGTCCGTGGGCGCTGGCTCCAGAGGTGGGGCAGCGGTGGGAGCCGGCGTTGGAGTCGCGGTCGGAGCCGGTGTTGGCGTAGCCGTCGGAGTGGGTGTCGGGGTCGGCGTTGGGGTGGGGGTAGGCTCCGCCGAGCACGCCGCGAATATCAGAAGTCCCAGTGCCGCGCAGAGCGGCAGTAACAGACGCAGTTGAAAAACAGCAGGCATCGTTGAGGGCATCGGGTAGCTCCGTACTGTGATTGAGTTAGTCCATACTCTATTGCAAGAAAGGGGTCAACGTCAAGGAAAGAACGGAGTGCGGAAGCTGCGCTCCAAGCAAGATTCGCCTCTTGACAGGTCTCTTGATATAGTTTATATTACAAACTACTTTGCAACATCAGGCCGAATAAAGCGGCCCTTTCGTCGAGTTCCTGCTTAGCGATGCCGCGGGTGAGTGGATGCTGCAATTCACTACGCAGACGGAGATTGCGACGGGCGCCGTCACGGAGCAGCCCAACCCGACCGCCGCGCTGTTCCTTCTGCTTGGATACAGCGCCCTGTTCATAGTCGCAACGGTATGGCTCTTCCTCCGCCGGGACATCGCCGGCGCAAAGGGAGAGTAGGGAGGCCCCGCCCCGCGCTGGTTGAAGCCGTTCAGGTAATTCTGTATCTTTTCCGTCAAATAGCTGGGAATCCGCTTGGAGTCGCAGGAGAACAGACATGTCCTTGTGGGAAGATGGAAGCGCTAAGCTGCTTACGGGCCTCCGAGGTTTGAGTCCCACCGATACGCTGGGATCGGCGGGGGTGGCAATCGGAGTCATCCTGGTTGCGTGTGGGATATTCCTGCAGGAGAGCAGTGTGGGCATGGGAGGGGCCATCAGGATGCTGGGCGGGGTGTTGCTCCTGAGTGGGCTTGGGGCGGTCCTGTTCGGGGAATCTCGCAGGCGGGCTGCCGTTATTCGCGCGGCGCGGCGCGTTGTGGAAAGATACATGGCTGCAACCGCAAAGTGGCGCCGGCAGGACAGAGTGGGAGTGGCCGCAATGGCCATTGGACTTATCCTACTTGCTCCCGCCATGGCCATGCAAATTCTCTTTGGGACTATCTTCGGAGCCATGGTCATATCGCCGGGTATCATACTCCTCTGGGTCGGCGCAGTTCTTCTCCTGTACAAGCGACTCTGGCTTCTCCTATACCGGCGGTCCTCCCCTCGGGGCGCAACGCGGGGGCGCAACAGTCGTCACACGCGTCGTCCGAACAGGGACGGGAGGAGCTGACATGTCCTACCAAAGCATTCCCGGGTCGGGTCCGCTCGGATGGGGTGTTGCCTACAAGGTGTCCCTGTGCGTGAGTGCGGTGGGCGTCCTCATGATTGTGTTGAGCCTGTTCGTGGGAGGCCTTCTGTACACCCATGTAATGACGCCCTTGTTGGAACTTATGGGCGCGCCTGAAGATCGCAATGCGTTTGCGCCTTCCCAAACTGAAAACGGAGCCGTGTTCCTGGCGCTGATTGGCGCCGGTAACATCGTAGTCGGCATCTGCATGTTCTTCGCCCGCCTCACGCTCGAACTGACGAGACTGGCCGGCGAGACGTCAATGACCCGCACAATGACGCCGCAGGTAAAGCTTGCCTTGGGAACGGCGTCGCCCGGGGTGGTTGCGTTGCTCGCAGGCGTGGTTTCCCGGGGCTTCCTCACCGCGCTTTTCGAAGACCGCGAGTCCGAAGTCGCCGGGGTAATGCCGGTGCTCGACGCGCTCTGGCATATCGGCCTGCTGCTGCTGGTATGCGCCTTCGTCACTCGCTTCTTCCGAGGGCGCTGGGCGGACGCGGTGGGATGGGCACATCTGCGCTGGGGCTGGCTCAACAGGCTCTCGGCTGCGCTGGTCGTGACCGGAATAATCGGCTCGGTCCCGTTCCTTCCGTTCGGCGATGTGGCAGGCGCATTCACCATTGTGGGCCTCGTCGTCCTGGTCCTGGGAATCTTTCCGCAAATACTGGCCCGCTGAAAGCCCTAGATGTACCATCCTCGAACCGTGATGAGCCAGGCAACTATTGCCACTATAAGCGCAGTGACCGTCAGAACGGTGGCCGTCACTCCCAGCAACACCTTCTTGAGCTCTCCCGGAGCGGTGCCGGGCGAGGCCGTTGAGATGCCGATGCCCAAGGCTTGACTGAACTGAGCGGCCATGCTCTTTGCGGAACGAGGGAACCCAGACAATCTGGGCGCAGTGGACGCGGCGAATGAGGTTTGGCAATTGGCGCAAAACGTGGCCGTGGGGCTATTGGTATAGCTGCAGTTGAAGCACTGTATGCCCTGAGCGGAGGGAGTAGCCGGCGTTGGCGCAGGATGCGCCGCCGTTGGACCGGGCTGCGCCGACGGGGTTTGCCGCCCTTGGAGCGCCTGACGGTGTCCTCCTGCGGCAGGGCTCGGTGACGTTGAGGGAGTTGCCGGTGGAGCAGCGGAGGGCGACGGAGCAGCGGAGGGCGACGGAGCAGCGGAGGGTGACGGAGCAGCGGAGGGCGACGGAGCAGGACCGGTTGGAATACCGTGCAGGACTGTCTCCAGATCCGGCACATCCTTCACGGGGAGGGCGCAATACTTCTCCAGGCGCTCCGTAAGCTTGGCAACGGCTTCATCCGGGGACCTCTTCAGCAGGTTGAAGAGTGCGGATTGCCTTGGGTCGGCATAGTCGTTCCTGGTGAAAATCAAGTTGTCGTCGTTGTAGAAGGACCACAGGCCGGGATCGGAGGCGACGGCACGCAGGCTGAGATAGACGACTAGGGAAGGGAAGTTGTCCACGTAGGCATCGTAATCCTCCGCCGTCCTGAGGGGGTGCTGAAAGTTCTTGTGCCCCAGTTCCGGGCTGCGCTGCCCTCGAAACTGGGGCAGGAACATGCCGTCGTAGTCCACCAGACGGATTCTTCCGTCCGCCTGGACCATGACGTTGCCGTGCTGCAAGTCGTTGTGGGCGATGCCCAGCCCTCTCAGGCTCGCTGCGGGCCCGCCGCGCCACTGTGCCGCGACCCGCCGCAAGGTGTCGGGGGAGTTGAGATTGGAGCCTACGAAGGAGTTCAACGACTCTCCCGCCACCCACTCCATCTTGACTATGGGGTACCAATTGCCTTTGATGCTGATTCCGTGTTCTACGTACTCAAAGTGCACGAATGACGGCGGGAGGACGTTGATGAGGTATTCGCTCAGTTGGTTATAGCGGTCATGCTGGTCTTTGACTTCACGGGTGAAGCACCGCACGGCGAACGTGCGCCCTCCCACCGATACGGGATAGACGCAGGCGAAAGCGCCGGAAAAGATCAGGGGCATTCCCCGCTGGTTGACCGACACGGAGCCCGTCTCGAGTTCGGCGCCCTTGAAGCATACCCGAGGGTTTTGCACGGCCTCGGTGAAGTCGGTTATACCAGGCCAGGGCATTGCTCTCGCCTCCTCAAGGCTATACAACCTCAATGACGACCAAGGTAGTATCGTCGTTTCGCATTGACCCCGCTTGCCGCTGCTCCTCGACCCAATGATCCCATTCCGACGAGTCCAGCGCCAGAAGGGTCTCCCAAGGCTTCTCACCGGCGGCGTCTTGGGCAAGGAACCAGCAGGCCAGGGCGTCCGTGGTCAGGATGAAGATGTCCCCCGCCGCGCAAGAACCGCTTTGCAATCGCAACTCTTCTCCCAGTTCCCCGGCGTTGGCCGGATTGCTGCAAACTAGGGCGGGGCTATTGTCGAACTCGGCGGCGTTCTCCAAGGGAAAGGACAGCCACAGCCGGTCGTCGCGCACGATGAACAGGCAGCTGTCCCCCACCGCCATAGCCTGCCACGAGAGTCGACTGGAGTCGTCCGGCGCAGCCCAGACTACCAGCCCCAAGAGAGTTGCGAATGCCCCTGCTCGGGCCTTGGCCTCCCCGTGCCACGGCAAGCTATCCCAGGGCACGTCGGCATGCCAGTCGTCTTGCGCCGGGGCCAGCCATGCGTTGAAGGCGTACTCGGTCAGGCCGGGCAAGTCGGGAGGCCGCGCGGCGAAGGAGTCCGTCAAGGCGTTCGCCCATTCCCCGGCAAAAGCGGACTCACTGGCTCCGTCTGACACCGCCGCCCTCGCCAACCGGCAACCGGACGCTCCGATTCGATCAGGATACACCACTCGAGAAGCGTCCTCGCACTCATCCTGACGGTTGCCCGCCTTGGCCAGCCACAACTTTCTGGGAGGTTGAAGGATCACATTCACCCTCCAAACCAATCAGTGCAGGCCGGGAGCGGCGCGGGTCCCGATCTCCAAGAACTGCACTAGGGCAACCATGTCGGCGTTGTAGACGTATCCGCGAGAACCTTGGGTGACCGGCAGATCCATGCCCGCGGCCAGATCCGCAATTTGGTCGGGAAAGACCGAAGACATGCGGAACATTTGCACCGCGTACTCGTCGGGAGGCACTTCGCTCTCGTCGGAAGGGTACTGGACCGGCATCGCGGACATTTCCGAAAGATGCGCGTTGTAGACCAGCACGTTGCCGTCGTTGGTCTCCATGCCCATGATCTCTTCGGCCAAGGGCACCGGGTTCCCGTCGGTAGCCGCCCCGTCGGTGACGCTGATCACCATGGGCGGGTAGGAGTTCGAGTGCTCCGCAATCCAGTCACGGAGGGCCTTGGAAGCGGCGGACAACGCTGCGCACATGGGCGTTCCGTAGCCCGCCGTGGGATGGAGCCAAACGGGGAACTTTCTGGCAACTTCCACAATGCCGCCCGCCCCATCCGACTCCTTGACCTGCTTTTCCTCGACTTCAGCGACGTCGACCACCTCGCTGATTTTCAGGAAGGGCGTTTCCGGAGAGGTCCCGGGAAGCGCTGCTTCCACCTTGGAGTTTCCTGCTTCGTCGGTGCTGTAAGTGATAATTCCAATGTGGAAATAGTCGCGAATGTCCATGCCCTGGGAGCAGCGTTGGGAGACGGCGTCGAGAATACGGTTGACGGCATCGGCAGCTCCGTCCATCTTCTTCAGGCCGGGCTGTCCACCCAAGGACCCCAGCATGGAGCCCGATTGATCGATCAGGAAGAGGAAGCAACCGGGGTTGTTCCTGCTGATGTCCGCCGTGTATGCCATGGGGATCACCTCCTTGATTCCCTTTGGAGACTTAGCCACGCTCCAAAGGGCCATTGTATATCTCCCCTAGAGGAAAGTCCAATTATCGCAATATTATACGTAAATATCCGACAGTGCCTGTCCTCCTCTCCTCAAAGGTGGTTCCAAGCCTAGGCTCAGGTGAGGTCGGTGGTAGTGGTAGCGATAGAGGAACTCCTCCAAGTTCAGTTGACACTCCAAAAGGTCCTCCCTGCGGTAGTTTAGCCAGCCCAGGCATTCCTTACGCACCGTGCGGTTGAAGCTCTCGATGTAGGCCTGCTCGTTCTTCTTGTAGGGGCGAGCGATTCGGCGGCGGCGACAGTAGCTCAGTGCCTGCTGGGCGAAGGACTCTTTGAACTCACTCCCTCCGTCTGTCTGGATCAGCTCCACCCAGCCGTCGAAGCGCCGAGTCAGCGCCTGGTGCAGGAAGGCGCACCCATAGGCAGCACTCAGGGCAGGCGCCATCATGATGTCCGCCTCTTTGGTGTAGATGTCTATGGCCGTGAAGGCGTAAAGCTCCCCGAACATGATGGTGTCCATCTGGACCACCTGGCGGGGACCAGTGGCCACCGGCGTGGGCCCACGCCGGTGGTTCTTCTTCCACTTGGAGCGGATGACATACCGCTCACGGAGTATCTCATATATCTTCGGCACGGATAGGTGTACTCCGTGCTCGCGTTCTAGGAAGTAGGCTATCTTCTGACCGCAGCAGCCCGCCTCTCGCTCTCTGATCTTCCACACCCAGCTCTTCACCACTGGGTCCACCTGCCGCCTCAGACGTGGGCCTTTCTTCGCCTTCTGGTAGCGGTCTAGAAAGGGCAGCAGCCCTTCCTGCTCTACTCCCCGTATCCACAGATGGATAGTCTCCCGGTGTTTCCCCAGTTGCCGGGCTATGTGTGTCTTCGGCACTCCCTCTCTGTGCAATTCCCAAGCCATTGTGATCAGCGTAACGTTCAACATGTCCATGAGCATACACATGGACTGTCGGATTTCTACGGAAACATTGCGATTATCAATGTTTCCGTTGGACACGTTGAAGTTACGATGAGCACGATGGCTGGGTTGACCGATATCCTTAACAGGTCTATCTTCTGCTTGAATTGTGCTCAGGGAGGTGCGAAGAAATGATGAAATCAATTTCGGGCGGAAATTTCGCGGGACTGGCAATTATCATAGGCGCTCCTCTGTACGTTGTGGCAGAGATAGTCAAGAGGCAAGGGTCCATGGCAACCTCCGGCACGAGCGCACTGCTTGAGAACCCAGCGTTGTCCCACGTAATGGCGCAGTTGTCCATGCTGGGACTGATTGCCACCCTCTTTGGGTTGTACGCCTTCTGGCGGGCCGCACATGAAGATACTTTGTCGTCCGCCTTCATTCGGTTCGGGTTGCTGACCCTGGCTGTCGGAATCACAGGCTTCATCATTACTAACGGATTAGACCACATTACACTGCATCTCCTTACCCATGACGACACTGCCAGGGCGGAGGTCATGACGGAAAGGGCTTACGTCGTTTCATCGGTGAGGACTGGTGTAGTGGTCGCGTGTGGGGTCGCCAATATCTTTGGGACCTTGCTCCTCGCCGTGGGCTTGGGGATGTCGTTCGAAAGCGCCTTCCAGCGCGCTGCGGCGCGCTTAATGGCGTTCCTGAGCGGGATTGGGCTTGCGGTCAACTTGATGTCAACGCACCTGCATACCGCGCCTCTGGCCATGATGGTTGGTTTTTCCACACTCCTTGTGATGGTGTGGTTCATCATTCTGGGAGTGGGCTTGGCCACTGGAAAGGGCAAGTTGACCCATTCATCTCAGACAGGGTAAGGGACTCCAGGTTATGCAAAGCTCTCCCTCCGCAGGAACGACGGGTGATAGGATGGCAAAGCGGGCAGGCGAGCAAACGGACAAGCGGGCGCGAAGGTCTCAGCGCCGGTATTCGTACAGGCGCAGTTCCGTGTGCCGGGCGAGCGCTTCAAAGTCGGCGTCGCTGTGGAGGATGGACACGTCGGCGCGTATGGCGACGGAGGCAATGAGGCAGTCGATCAGCTTGCGAACGCTTTCGCCCTGCCGTCGGCAGCGGCGATAGAGGGCTGCGGCGTCTTCGTAGTCCGTAGCAAGCGTGGGTATCACGGAGGCCCGCGCCAGCAGTCCGCGGAGGCTCGACAGATGCGACTCGTCTCGCGCCCCGGCCAGGACCTCCATGCGCACGGCGTCGCAAACAACAATCTCCTCGGCGAGCAGATCGTCAACGGCCTGGCATACCGCGGTGCCCGTGTTGCGCAGAAACTCGACCCACGCCGAGGTGTCGATGAGAATCACGGCGAGCGGTTGGAGCGCATTGTGTCTAGATCACCCTCCCAACCGGCGCCTCGTAGGGCGCGGGCCTCTTCGATGGAGGCGGGCTCCGCCGCCAGCAGTCGCAGCGCAAGGTTTACCGCCTCTCGCTTGGTGGCGAGTCGGTAGCGGCGCATGACCTCGGCGCAGGCAGTATCGTCGATGTCCACGTTGGTGCGTGTCATACACCAATCATACACTAGCTGCGCTTGGGAGGGCAAACCGCCGCACCGCGCGCCGCCCCAGGCAAACGGGCAGACGAGCAATCCACCCCCGTTCATGGTGAGCTTGTCGAACCATATGAGCGGGGAAGACAGACAGACGGGAAACCCAACGCAGGGGGTTAGCGGAACCGCACCTACAATGACGGCGTATTGTCTCTTGTTTGTCATTGACACCGGTTTTGGGCGGACATATAATCCCCGCAACTTAAAACAGAACCACTGCCCGTTCAGGTGCCCGCATAGGGAGAATAGGGAAGGCGGTGAAAGACCGCCGCGGTAGCGCCACTGTAAGCGGGAGCTTGGCCCGGTTCCACTGCCGGAATGTCCGGTGGGAAGGAAACGGTGCACAAACCCAGCCCGCAAGCCAGGAGACCTGCCTGAACGGAAGGTGACCACTCTCCGCCTCAGAGAGGGTCCCTCGAGTCCAAGGGTAGAAGTCCCGGCAGCGCACATCGAGACCTCCGGCGGAGAAACCGCAGGAGGTCGTTTCTTGATAAGGATCGCTGGCGCAAACGCACTGCGCGGCTACCGGCAATCGGGCGTGGCGACCCGGCTGGCGGCAGGTTCCGCCGCCGTCCTGCTGCTGGTGCTGGTCACGGCGCTGGTTTCCCTAAGCATCGGCCCCGTCGATATTGCCGCGGGTCGAGTCGCCTCCATCGTGCTGTCCCACGCCGGGCTGGACTTCGCCGACTTTGGCCGCACCGAGCAACTGGTCATCGAGCAGATACGGCTGCCCCGCATCGTGACGGGCGCGCTTGTCGGCATGGCCCTGGGCGTCGCTGGCGCGGCGATGCAGGGGTTGTTCCGCAACCCCATGGCCGACCCGGGGATAATCGGGGTCTCGGCGGGCGGAGCGGTGGGAGCGGTCGCGGCCATCGCCACCGGAATGGCCGGCCTGTTCTTCCTGGCGCTGCCTGTGTTCGCCTTCGCGGGGGCGATAGCGGCGTCGTTCCTCGTCTATGGCATCGCTGCCGCAGGTGGACGGTTCTCCATGGCGACGCTGCTGCTGGCCGGCGTCGCGGTCAACGCGTTCTTGGGGGCGGTCGTCTCCGCGATCATCATTCTGCTCCCCGGCAACGGCGCGCTCCGCGAGGCGCTGTTCTGGCTGGCCGGAGGCCTGGACTCCCGTTCCTGGGAGCACGTGCGAATTTGCGCGCCCCTGGTTCTGGCGGGCACGGCTGTCATCGTAGCCATGTCCAGGGATCTCAACCTGCTCACCCTGGGCGACGACGAAGCCCGCTCCATGGGCGTACGGGTCGACGCGGCGCGAGTGTTTCTGCTGGCGGCGTCGGCGCTGGTCACCGGCGCAGCCGTGTCGGTGAGTGGGACGATAGCCTTCGTCGGGCTGGTGACCCCTCACGTCCTCCGCCTGGTGCTTGGGCCGGACCACCGCGTCCTCGTCCCCATGAGCGCGCTGGGCGGCGCGGCGTTCGTCATACTGGCCGATACGGTGGCCCGCGTCGCCATTCAGCCCGCCGAGTTGCGCGTCGGCATCATCACCGCGTTTGTAGGCGCGCCGTTCTTCATCTTCCTGCTCATAAAGAACAAGCGGCAGGTCTACTCATTATGAGAATACTAGAGGAGACCTATGCAAAACCTCTTCCCCCTTGACGGGGGAAGATTGAGATGGGGGTGAACCGTGCGTGGACAGCCGACCGATTGCCCCCCATCCTAACCTTCCCCCACCATCTGGGGGGAAGGGACTATAGGTTACGAAAGGAGCCATCTTGATGTTTGGAAAGCGCTTTATCCCACTGGCATCCCTGTTGTCCCTGATGCTTCTATTGCTGGCGGCCTGTTCGTCGTCCACGCCCACGCCCGTGCCGACCCCCACATCCACTCCGGCCCCGGAGCCAACGGCTACACTGGTGTCTACTGCCACTCCCACGCCGCCGCCGACCGCTACCCCCATTGCGGCCATTCCTCTGGTTCCGGCTTCAACCCCTACGCCCACGGCAACCGCTGTTCCGACCTCGACCCCTACGCCGCCCCCACCACCCACGGCCACTCCCACCCCGACGCCGTCCGAGTTCGAAGGCGTGCCCGGAATCGTCGATCCCGCCAACTTCGGCTGGCCGCGGCAAGTCGAGGGCCTCAACGGCATGGCCGTCATTTCCAGCAAGCCGTCGAGGGTCATCACCGCCTCCGTCGGCCACGACGAAATAGCGGTGTCGCTTATACCGCTGTCCCGGCTGGTCGGAGTGGGAGAAGCCTCCAAGAGCGACACGTTCTCCAACGTGGCCGCCTTGGTGCGGGACATTCCTGTGATCACCAGAGACCCTGAGAGCATTATCGCCCTCTCACCGGACGTCGTGGTCACCAGCCCGTTCTTCCCGGCGGAGGGCATCGACGCCCTGTCCAGGCTGGGCATCCCCGTGGTGCAGACCGACCTGGTGCAGGGGCCGGAGGAGAGAATCGAGAGCATCCTGCTCATGGGGTACATCTTTGGAGAGGAGGAGCGCGCCGTGGAGTTCGCCGCGGAGGTGCGGCAGCGGTACGACTCTCTGGTGGCCGTGACAGCCGCCGCCGAACCCAAGCCCCGAGTCCTTGCCCTGACTCAGTACGCCGACACCATCTGGACCGCCGGCGCGGGTTCAACGGAGGGCGGCATAGTCGACGCCTCCGGCGGGATCAACGCCGCTGAGGAAGCGGGCATTACGGGGAACATGACCACCAGCCTCGAAGGGGTCATTGCCATGGCGCCGGACGTGATCATCGTTCCCCAGCCGCCGGATTTCGGCGCGGCGGAGTTCCGCCAAAGCCTGCTGGAAAACGCCGCCCTGGCTGAGGTTCCGGCAATCAAAAACGAGCGGGTGCACATTGTGGAAAGCAAGCACTTTACCACGCTGTCCCATTGGAATATCCTCGGCATGGAGGCTCTGGCCCGCATCCTCTGGCCGGATCTCTTCCCAGATCCGGTGGACTACGAATTCAGCCTTGCCGGGTAATGTGAGACTATGAAGGAACAAAGCTCTAGCGCCGTAAGCGCCGAGGGACTCCGCTATGAAGTGGAGGCCAAATCGCTCTTGGACGGAGTGGACTTGCACGTCGAGCGGGGACAGTTCGTTGGGCTGATAGGGCCCAACGGCGCGGGAAAGACAATGCTGCTCAGAGCCATAGCGGGAGTTCTCCGCTGCAACGAGGGCGTAGTTCTGCTGGACGGAACCGACGTCAAGAACGGTTCGCCCAGGGACATCGCCAGGGCCATGGCCCTTGTGCCCCAGGTCGCGCCATACACCCAGGGCTTCACCGCGCTGGAACTGGTGCTCATGGGCAGGTACCCCCACCTGGGCCGGTTCCAAATGGAGGGCAGTGGGGACAACCGCATCGCCGGGGACGCCATGCGCCTCACAGAGACCGAGCAGCTATCGGACAGGACGCTGGACACCCTTTCCGGCGGCGAACGGCAGCGCGTCTTCGTCTCCCGCGCCCTGGCGCAGCAGCCCCGCCTGCTTCTGCTGGACGAACCAACGTCCAACCTGGATGTGCTTCACCAGCTGAAGGTGATCAGCCTGGTCAGGCGGCTGGTCGATGACGGACTGACCGCCATTGCCGCCATCCACGATCTGCAGATGGCGGCCCGCTACTGCGACCGGCTGGCGCTGATGAAGGACGGCAGAATCACGGCCAAAGGCTCGCCGGAGGAGGTGCTGACGCCGGAGGCCATCCGGGCCGCTTTCGGCGTGAGAGCCGCCGTGTACCGCGACCCGGTCGCCGGTTCCCTGGCCCTGAGCCTGCTCGGCCCGGCGGAGGAGCCGTCGAACAAAGGAGGTGGACGATGAACACGCAGGACCCCGCCGCGACCCCTCGCAGGCCGGACGGGCTTCGACACGGACGCATCGGCCTTGTCATAGTGAACACCGGCGACGGCAAGGGAAAGACTACCGCCGCCCTCGGCGTGATCTTTCGCGCCTGGGGCAGGGACTTCCGCGTCAAGATGTTCCAGTTCATAAAGCATACGGGAGCGCGCTTTGGGGAGCACCACGCCGCGGATCGGATAGGCATACCCATCGAATCGTTCGGCGACGGCTTCACCTGGCTCTCCAAAGATATGGACCAAAGCACGGCCATGGCTGTGGCGCAGTGGGAACGCTGCAAGGAGGCGATTCTAAAGGGCGAGGAGGACGTCATTGTCCTGGATGAGTTCACCTACCCCATGCACTACGGCTGGGTGCCGGTCGAAGATGTGGTCGAGACCCTGCGGCGCAGGCCTCCGGAGCTGCACGTGATCATCACGGGCCGCTACGCCCCCCAGGAGCTCATAGACTGCGCCGACCTGGTGACCGAAATGAAGATGATCAAGCATCCTTACGAAGACCACGGAATCGTCGCGCAGAGGGGCATCGAGTTCTGAGGCAAGGCCGCCTACCGAGTGTTCGCGCAGGGAACGAATTTGCCCCACCATCCGTATTATTATAGTAGACAGTCTGATATATCATCGATACGGAGGTAGTCGGGTGAAAGCCAACGTCAAGAACGCTCTGCTGGCCGCGATAGGCATTTCGGTTGTACTGGCGGCGCTGGCCGCTTGCGGGAACGGTACAGAACCGGCCAACGGCGCCCCCACGGCGACGCCGGACCGGAGTCCCGACGCGTTGGTGAACGGCAGCGTCACCTATCGGGAGCAGTTGGCCCTTTCTCAGGGAGCAAAGCTCGTGGTGGAACTGCTCGACGTGTCCTTGCAAGACGCCCCGTCAAAGCTCATCGCTCAGCAGACTATCTCCGACCCGGGAGAGGTCCCCATTGAGTTCAAGATCGAATACAACAGCGACGACATCGACTCCCGGAACACCTATGCGGTCAGCGCCAGCATCATCGAGTCGGACGGGCGGCTCGCCTTCATCAACGATACGGCATACGACGTAATCACTCACGGCAATCCCGACAAGGTCGACATGATCCTGGTGCTGGTGGAGCCGCCGCCCGACCTCATAGAACCGGGCGTCGACTGGCGTGACTGGGTGGAGGTCCCGGCCCAAGTGATCTCGGCCAACTTGGTGCCGAACGAAGGGGAACACGTTCTCCGCATCGTCTACTACCAGTCCGCCATGGAGGGCTGTGTCAGGCCCGGCAGCCAGGAACTGAAGGTGGAAGGCAACATCATCAGGGTCACCTTAACGCTTATGCAGCCTCCTGCCACAGCGTGGGCGATTCCATGCGACGAGCAGATGGCGGAAGTCGACGCCTTTGAGCCGGTGGACGCTTCGCTTGAACCGGGCGAGACCTATCATGTGATCGTCAACGACGAGGCAACCGCATCCTTCACCATGCCCAGGTCCAGCCTTGGGCGCTCCATCATCGCCGAATCTCCTGTAGAGAGCGCGGAGATCGTGGTGTTGGAGAGCTGGCCGCCGCAGTACCAACTGCGCGTCGTCTCCGGTTTGCCAAAGGGAAGCGGCTACTCTCAGTTCAACGGCTACGAAATCCGGCAAAGGGAGCCGGACGAGATAGAGGTGGTGGTCACCCACCACGAAATCGCCGCCGACCGGCTGGTCGCCTGCACCGCCGACTATCCCATAGTGGAGACCATGATCCCACTCGGTTCGGACTTCGAGTCGGGCAAGAAGTACACCGTCCGCGTGAACTCGGACATCACCGTGTCCTTTCAGGCCCAGTAGGAGTAGACATTCTCAGAATACTTGTAGCAAGCGGGCCAGGTGAGGGAGGAACTCGTAGGCAACCTTGGTGAAGACGTTATACGTTATTCAACAACCGGGTCTGCGTCTTGAGGGGCCCTCTCCCAGAGCCACTCCACACTCTCGTTGCGAGGCGTCTTGATGGACGGCCGGCCGTTCAGAACGTGGTCGACGTAACTGATAATGTCATTGGCGCAGATGCTACAGTAACCGTAGGAATCGATCAGCCTGGAGGTAATGCTCCTCCATCGCTGCATCCAATCGACTCGCTGCCTGGCAAATCGCGGCCGGGTAAGGTTCTTGCTAAGTTCACTTGGCGTGATGAGAATCCGCTTCTCAATGGCCTCCTTCAGGCGCGGTTCGGAGTCGTACTCCAGGGTCCTTCCTCTGCTCTGCCAGGACTCTACGCGCTCGTGAATCTCACGCCGGAACGCACCTTTATTGCGGTCGGTGATTCCAAGCACGCGTTCCATCTCCCGCATGTCACGCTCCCTCCCGGCCTCGGCGCGGGTGGGCCTTCGGCCCTTGGAGGCGTCCTCCAAGTAAGCGCTGAGGTCGGACAGATAGGCTGTGAGCAAGTCCTTGGCCTTTTCCTCGAACCCATCCTCGTTTGCAATCCGTACTTCGCGGATCGCCATGTCGTCGTACACCTGCACGGTGTCTGTGATCAGGGCAATCTTGGTCGCGACGTCGGCATCGTACCCCACATTCTCACCCAGGCCTTCCCATAGGCTGCTTAGAGCGACGAAGGGCGTAATGCAACGGACGTTGGGGTCGCTGGCGACAGCATCGATTCGGTTCATCACATACCGAGGTGATATTCCGGTCATTCCCTCCATGGGGTGTCGACGCTGCATATCGCGCACTGTCTGACTGGAGAAGTTAGAGACAACATGGCCGTCATAGAGATTCAGCTTGTCCAGCAGCGACATCCCCTGGCGGTCGGGCGGGTCCAGTCGCGCCAGAACGGAGAACGCGCTCGCCACCCGCAGGGTCAGAGGAGCTATGTGTACGTCCCCCGTATGGCTCATCTTGAGCATCTTCCGGTAGATCTTGACCTCTTCGCTGACCTTCAAGTTGTAGGGAATCTGGACAGCTATGATGCGGTCCTTGAGAGCCTCGGAACTCTTGTCTCTTGAGAACTCGTCGAAATCTCCTTGGTTGGAGTGCCCGACTATGACCTCGTCGGCGTATACGGAGCCGAACTTCTCCATCTTGATGTTCTGCTCCTGCGCCAGGCCGAGTAGAGCGGTGAGGAGATGCTTGTCCGCCTTGAACATCTCAATAAGCTCTATCATGCCCCGGTTGGCCACGTTGAACTCCCCGTCTAGCCTGAACGCCTTCCCCGCCACCTCAAGACGGTCGCCCTCGAGCTGCTCCGTATTGACACTCCCCACCAGCAGGGATGAGTCCGATGGATTGGGGTTATTCGCCACAAAGCAGCCAATGCCAATTGCCTCTTGCTCTGAAAACGTAACTCGCTCCACTGGGACATCCGCATACCGGCCCTGGTACTCGGTCCTCACCAGGTAGCGGCACCGGGGGCAGAGATCCCCCTCCACGTAGATGCCGTACTGGTCGTAGATCTGGGGCCGGAGTCTTTTGGGGATCAGATGCAGAGGCTCCTCCTGCATCGGGCATCCCTTGATGGCATAGACGGCGCCTTTGTCTGTCCTGGAGTGGGCCTCCATAGCGCGCTTTATGAGATCTACAACGGTGGACTTGCCGCTGGCCGGAGGGCCTAAGAGCAGGAGTATCCGCTTGCGCACCTCGAACCTCTGTGCGGAAGCCGCAAAGTATTGAACTATGCGGTTCAGCGGCTCCTCCAGCCCAAATATCTGGTCCTGGAACAGGCCGTAAGTGCGGTCTCCCTGGGGGGTCGCGTCTGAACCGTTAGACGCAATGGCATCGTAGATGTAGGCGTGGGAGAGGCGGCTCTTCAAGGGGTCGCTGACTACAAGGCGGAGATACTCCTCAAAGGTCCCCTCCCAAGAGTACCTGTCAGCCTCGCTCTGGGCCTCGGATATGATGGACTGGATGGTAATTTCGTTTGTCATAGCTTCCTGTATACACCATCCAATTAAGCCAGGCTTGCTGAATGGCGCAGACCGCTCCGACCCCTCGGTGCGAGCGCAGATGGGACTCGCAGACCCTCGGGTTTGCTTTAGGAGTCTCTACGGAGAGGCCAACTCAACTACGCGATGACAGACGTGAGCGCCCAGAGGCCCACCAGTCCGGTTACGACGCCGCCGAAGAGCATGAACCAGCCCGTGACTAGCCTCAGATTTGGCAGCTCAAAGCTATAGTAGAAGAACGCTATTGCGGAGACGATGGTGAGCATGAACGGTACGGACGACATTGCGAGCCATACGCCAAGGGAGTGCTCGAACACACCGTTTTCAGCCATCGACAGCGCGAATATGAGAAAGACCACCAGGGAGGCGATGGAAAGAAAGAGGCTGTAGAAGCCTATGGCGCGCGGATCCGTGTCCCAGATGCCCTGTACTCCAACACCCAGGGAGTAGATTGCCCAAAGGATGATGAACGCTGTCAGTGTGGTCAACAACTCTGTAGAACCTTCCCCGGATATCAGGGTTGGCGTAATGGTCGTGCCAAACATGACGGTGCCCAGACTCAGCAGACCGAGCCCCGTGGCGAACACTCCCATAGTCCGGCCCTCGGAGTACAGCCCAAGCACGTGCCAAGACTGTGAGAATATAACTGCGCCTATAAGAAGAAAAAAGATGCCTTCCATAGTCTTTATCCTCCAGTTCTAGTGTCCAATGGTGATCATCGTGGCTGCCGTATAGCGGTATCTGAGATCAACCTAACTAGCACCGTAATTCTAATGGGAACTTAACGTATTGTCGAGCAATCCGCAAGAATGCCTGCTGTTCTGGAGCGCGAGAGCAGATTCCTTAGAGGTGTTCACTTTCCCTGGTCGGGAAAGAAAGCGGACTTAAGCTGCTCGGCTATGCCTTTGGCGTCTATCTGCAGGCGCCGCCTCTGGTCTGCCGCGGTGCCGTGCTCTATGAACGAATCGGGCATTCCAATGCGATGAACCGCGGTATCCTCCATTCCTGCCGCGGCAAGAGCCTCCAGCACCGCCGATCCGAAACCGCCGGCAAGGACGTTCTCCTCTACCGTGACTATTCGTCCCGTTGCGCGTGCGGCATCCAGGAGTAGATCGATGTCGAGCGGCTTCACGAAAATCGGGTTCACAACTCCGCAGGAAATCCCGTCTTCGTCAAGCATTTCAGCAGCCTCCATAGCCGCTGTAAGCGACTTGCCCAAACCGAATATCACTACGTCCCGCCCCTCCCGCGCCACGGAACCTCTGCCAATGGGCAACTCCCTGAGTTCCTCATCCATCGGCGCCCCTACCGCCTCCCCTCTGGCTATGCGAATAGCGAATGGGCCTGCGTGCTTGTAAGAGGTGTAGATAAGGTGTTGCAACTCGTTTTCATCCTTAGGCGCGGCCAGCACGATGTTGGGAAGACAACGGATGTATGAGATGTCAAATGCGCCGTGGTGTGTCTTGCCGTCCTCTCCAACTATTCCCGCCCTGTCCGCTATAAGGGTCACGGGGAGATTCTGCAAACAGACGTCGTGGACTATCTGGTCGAATGAGCGCTGGAGAAACGTCGAGTAAATTGATATGAAGGGCTTGACTCCTCTGGATGCCATTCCAGCCGCCATACTGACAGCGTGCTGCTCCGCAATTCCTACATCGAATACCCTGTCGGGGAACTCCTGCCGTACACTGGCCAGTCCCGTGCCTTCAAGCATGGCCGCGCTTATGCCCACTACGGCCTCGTCTTCGCGCATGATCCGCGTGACGGTTTCAGCAAATACCTTAGAGTAAGTTGGCGCGCCGGAGCCGCTGCCCAGCGGAGAGCTTGGCTGATGAAACTTGACCGGATCGTCCTCGGCAGGCTCATAGCCATGTCCCTTGTGGGTCACTACGTGAACCAGCGGTACAAGCCCGGTGCGGTTCCTGGCCTGTCGGAGTGTTTGCTCAAGCTGCCTGAAATTATGTCCGTCAATTGGGCCAAGATACTGGAAACCCATCTCGGTCCAGAACATCGTGGGAACGGTAAGGCCCGCCAGGGCCGTATTGAATCTCTTGACAAGGCTGTAGATTAAATCGCCTGTGGGCACCCTCTTGGACAGCGCCTTCATTCTATTCACCATTGCCTGATACTCCGGGTGAGTGATCAGGCGCTTGCGCCAGTTGGTCAAAAATCCAATGTTCTCTGAGATCGACATGCCGTTGTCGTTCAGGATGACGATAAATTTCTCAGGGTTGAGATGCACTATGTTGTTCAGCGCCTCGAAGCTGGAGCCCGAGGTCATCGCGCCATCGCCGACAATTGCTATGGTCCATGAGTCCAGTTTGAGATTCGCGGTGCCCTCGGCGATTCCGAGCGCAATCGAGAGTCCGGTCCCAGCGTGTCCCGCGGCCATCGTGTCATGCGGACTCTCTTTAGGCTCGCCAAACCCTGACAGTCCCCCCTCCAGCCGGATGTCCTTGAATTCGTCGCGCCTTCCGGTCACCAGCTTGTGTGTGTACATCTGGTTGGTGGTGTCCCACACTATCCTGTCGGCTGGGCTGTCAAAAACGCGGTGCAAAGCCAGCGTAAGTTCCACAACTCCCAGGTTGGAAGCCAGGTGTCCTCCACGCTCAGTTATGACGGATATAATGGTATCCCGCACTTCCTGCGCCACCTGCGCCAGTTCTTCATGGCTTAGGGGCTTGAGGTCGCTAGGCTTATCTATCTGCTCCAGAAGGTAGTCCGTCATGCAGGTAACTCCTTAGGTTCTATCATTGTCTTTCATCGACTTTTCCCCCTGATTCCGCGCAAGCACGAAGGTAAGGTCTTATTCTACCTTATCAATCGTCATCAATCGTCGCGGCTTCAGCCGGCGCTATTGAGCTTATCATATCCTAGCTTCTTCAATGGTCTACGGTCTATCTCTCGTCGAATGATTCTGAAGCTCCACTAGGAGAAACCGCCTAGATGACCCCTTGCCTCCTGAGCATGACCAGGTCATCTTGAGGCACGCCCATTTCCTCACAAAAGACCTCCTTGTTGTGCTGTCCCAGCAACGGAGCGGGAACACGCAGGCTGTATGGGCTCTTCGGGAGCTTGTAAATCTCGCCCGGCATCTTGAGCTTGCCTACAACCGGATGCTCGATGTGGGAATAGAACCCTCTTTCGTCTAGTTGAGGACATTTGGATAGATCTTCCGATGTCTGGACTACCGCGGCCACCCAGCTGTTCGATGCCGCGTGCGAAAAATAATCGAACTTGTTCCACTCCTTCAAGATGGAAAGCAGTGCGTCGTCCCATTCCTTGGGGAACTCGTTTGGCTGTTCAGGAATCGACTCTGGCAAGGAGGCAAGTTCGGGATGCCCCAGCAGGTTCACGTACTCCGCGAAAGTGCCCGGCCGCTGGGTGCCGCGCTGAAACGTAGCGCCAACATACCCGTCCTTAACGGGAACAACACCCTGGAAGTGGGGCCCAGCCTTAGCGGAACCGGCCTCTTTCTTAGGCGCTCGTCTTTCTATAGCGCCCGTATAGATGTACTTGTTGGGCGGGCTAACGTGATGCGCGGCCATAACCTCCATCAGGGAAACGTCAATTTGCTGGCCCTTGCCGCTCATCTCCCTCCAATAGAGAGCCGCGGACGTAGCGTAGGCGGCGGTGATGCCCCCAATATAAAGGCTTTGAGGGTGGCCGTGGCCCAGCGGCTCGCGATCGTACGCGCCGCTGGTATACATCACTCCGCCTAGCGCCTCGTATACGATGGGGCTCCCAAGGAACTCGCGATACGGGCCTGTCTGCCCAAACGGCGTCACGGAAGTCATCACTAGACCGGGATTATGGGTTTCCAGTTGGGTGTAGCCCAACCCCAGGGAGTCCAAATAGCCTGGAGGGTAGCTCTCTACGATTGCATCTGCGTTCTTGGCCATCTCAACAAGGAGTGCGCGTCCGGCGGCGCATTCAAGGTTCAAGGTGACTCCCCTTTTGTTTGCGTTGAGATACAGGAACTGCAGGCTCTTTTCTCGATCGGGAGTGTCCAAGAAGAACGGCCCAGACCCCCGTGACGCATCTCCGACTCCGGGAGGCTCTACCTTGACGACCTCCGCCCCGTAGTCGGCAAGGAGCCGGGCGCAAAATGGCCCCGCTACGTGGGAGGACAGGTCGATTATCCTAAATGGGGAGAGAGGTCCTTGGGGCATTCTACTCCAGTCCTAGAGCCTTCTTGTAGTCGGGATCGTGGCCGACCAGGACGCCGGTCTCGATGTCCGGATCAAGGCTGGAACGTTTGACTGGCTGAGGGATGGGCACAGGTTGCGTACCAATGGCTCCCAACTCGTACAGCTGGTCTATTCGTTGTGGTTGCAGCCCCAACAGATCGGTTAGGATCAGATCATTATGGGCTCCCAGGGAAGGAGCAGGCCGCCGAATATAACTTTCGGTCTTGGACATCTTCCAAGGCCTGCCCAAGTGGGCCCTCTTTCCTACGCCTAGCTCTGCCGGGTAGGAGATATCTTCATAAAGACCCCTGGCCCTGATGTGGTCGTTGGTAAGCGCCTCTTTAGAGTTCAATACGGCGCCGGCCGGTACCCCGAACCCTTGAAGGATTGACATCAACTCCAAGTGCTCATAGCCCTCCGTCCATTCGCTAATATGACGATGCAAGCTCTCTTGGTGCCGCGATCTGGACAGTACGTCAGCATACCGGTCATCCTTTGCCCAATCGGGATCCCCCATGGCCTGGCGCAAGGAGTCCCACTGCGCATCATCGGTAACGGAAATAGCTATCCATTTATCGTCCCCTTTGCACCTGAACACCCCATGCGGCGAGAAGTGCGGGTGACGGTTGCCCATCAGTTTACCGCTGCGTTCATTGGCCTGATAATCCAGGATTGCATCGCCTACCGTGGAGGCGGCCAACTGGTACATCGAGTAGTCAACCCATTGGCCTTCGCCTGTCTTGTTTCGATGGTGGAGAGCGGAAAGGATCGCGAAGACCGCCATCCAGCCGTTGGGCGGATCGAACCACGCCTGTCCAACCCGCCTGGGCCCATCTTCCGGATAGCCGGTGAACTGGCTGACTCCGCCCGTCAACTCGAACATGCGGCCAATGCCTTGATAGTTCCTCCAAGGGCCGGTTTGACCAAATCCTGAGAAGGAGAAGTAGACTAGATGAGGGTTGATCTTTCGCAGTGTTTCGTACCCAAGCCCGAGACGCTCCATGACGCCCGGCCGGTTGTTTTCCGCCAGGACATCGCTAACTCTGACAAGGTCCTTGAACAGTTCCACCGCCTCTTCCACCTTGAGGTCAAGGGTAATGCCGTATTTGCCTCTATGCAGCTGATGAAAGCTGCCGTCCCTGTTCCATGGCTCGTGGCCGGGCTCCCCGTCCGGGTACACTCCTTGACCGCCCCTGCTGCGGGTGTGGCTCTCCACCTTGATGACCTGTGCTCCCATATCGGACAGCACATACATGGCGGTAGGCATTGCCATCACGCTGGTTGCGTCCACAATGCGAACGCCTGACAGCAAACCGCTCTCCGGCTCCAACTCTAGGCTCATAGTCTCACCTGCTATACCTTTGCCTCACTCCGATGCCCTAACCGTCCGTTGACCACGACCTTTTTAGTCTCAGGAGCTTGACTGGCCCCCGGTCCTTAACTGGCCCGTTACTTTCCTTGCCCTCTTTTCGAGAAACGCGGCGCTGGCATCCGCGGCGTCTTCAGTAATCTGCCATGTAATGCCGTTGTATAGAAGCTGTAGGTGCCAGGCTTGGTCTTCCGTCATGTCTCTACTCTTGGTTAGGAACTCCTTTAAGAACCTGACGGCCACCGGCGGCATCTCGGCTATCCTGTTTGCTATCTCCTCGCAGTGGGGCATCAGTTGATCGTGCGGCACCGCTTCATTGACCAAGCTAATGCGCTCAGCCTCTGCAGCGTCTATGGGCTGGTCCGACAAGAGCATTTTCATTGCGTGTACGTAAGGCACCTGTCGAATCAACCGGGTGGCAAGAGGCCCGCTCCCAATGCCGCCCCTGTTGGACAGCAGCGCATAATAGAACTTGGCGTGTTCGGCACAGGCTATTCGTATATCCGTAGTAGTCAGCAGGCTGTACAGTCCCGCTCCGGCTGCCCAACCGTTTATTGCCGCGATCACCGGCTTCCAGATTTGGGGGAAGTCTACTCCGCCGTTGAAAACGGCGATGCGGCGTCCGCCTATGGTGCCCGCCCTGGGCCAAACGAAGCTGTTCAACCGCCGCGCTCGCTCGTCCTCGAAGGTCTCGCCCGGAGGAGGAGGCTGAATGCTGTGCCCTCCTGAGAAATGACGGTCTCCCACGGCTGTAAGGATCATGCAGCGCATTTCGGTATCCGCCCAGTAGTCCTGGTACGCCTCGCCCAGCTCATCTATCACCTGGTCGTCCATAACGTTGGCCTTGGTGGGGTTGTTTATGGTCAGATAGGCAATTGGTCCCTTCTTTTCGTAGATGGTCTTCTTGGGTGTTTCCGCCATGTCTATTTCTCCTCCGGTTAAACTGCCTCAAACATTTTGGTTGATAGTTCTAAGCTGCTTGCTCTGTATTGATCCCTCTATACGGGCGGATGTCTCCGATGCCAGTCCGTAGCTTGCTCATAAGCATAGGCCGCCCTGTAGATAAGCTGTTCTTCCATGGGGCGACCCATCAACTGTAGGCCGACGGGCAGCCGGTCTCCCATGGCAAACCCGCAGGGCAACGATAGCCCTGGGTAGCCGGTTATGCTGGCAAGGCCGTTGAGATACATAGCGCGCGACCGGGTAATGACCTCGCGACCGCGAAGCATGGTGGTCTTCAATCCGGGAGAGTCTCCCAGGGTCATGCCTGTGGGCATGGCGATGACGTCCGCCTCCTTGAACGCGGCCGCCAGTTCCTGTCCTATGAGCAGCCGCCTCCGGGCTTTCTCAACATAGTCCGACACGTCCGGCTGCTTTCTATCGCCTGCCTGTATGGCCGCCTGGACTTCGTCCCACCCGTCTAAGTTTTCAAAGAGATGGGTGTGCTCCTTCCACCAGAGCGCTTCCGGCTCAATGCCGTCCATCAACGCCCTGGACTCCGCCGCGAGAGGCAAGGCCACCTCTACAATGTGGGCGCCCAGCCCTTCCAGTACCCTTATCGCCGCTCGCACGCGGTCCTCGTGCTCTTCCGTAACCCACTCTTTCCATACCCAATCGTCGGTTGGCGCTCCTATTCTGACACCCTTGATGCCGTCTCTGATTGCCGCTCGGTAGTCATACTGCGGTTCATTGATGCTGATGGGGTCCTTGGGATCAAACTGCCCCAAAACTTGCAGCATGATGGCGTTGTCTTCCACCGTCTTGGTCATCGGCCCCGGCCTGACTGGCGCTGGCCGTTGGATATGAGTCGGTTGGATATCTGCTGATGCGGCCGGTCGTTGCCCTGAACCCCACGATGCCGCAATTGGCCGCGGGATGGCGCACCGAGCCGCCTCCGTCGGTGCCCACCGAGCCCAGGCAGAGGGATGCCGCGGTTGCCGACCCGGGGCCGCTGCTGGATGTGCCCGGGCTTACGTTCAAGTCCCACGGGTTCACACAGCCCACGACCCTCAGATTCATCCTGTCCAGGCCCTCTCTCTCCGGCGATTGATACGTAGTGGTATCAATGCGGACCTTGCCTACGAGGATACCGCCGGCCTCTTCAAGAAGCGTGTGCACCGTGGAGCTTACCTTGGGCTTTAGATCCAGCCCTTGTGGGTTCCCGTGGGTGGTAGGAATGCCCTTGGTGTCCAAGCTGTCCTTGAGGGTGTACGTGATGCCGTGCATCGGCCCCCGGTAGTCCCCGGCGGCAATCTCACGTTCTGCCTGCTTCGCCCTCTCCAGAGCGTACTCCCCGGTAACGGTGACAAAGCAACCCAGCTGAGGAGCTACTCTGTCGATGCGCTCCAGCGTAGCCTCGGTCAATTCTACGGGCGATACCTCACGCTTTCGCAGAAGTTCACTCATCCCGGCGATGGTTGCATTCACCAGGTCAATAGACGTTGCGCTCATTCTTCATTCCCTCCGCCTCGTTGCCACGCCTGCACGACGTACATCCCAACCTGGTTCAAATAGGCGGATGTCTGAGATGCCACTCGGTGGCCTGTTCGTAGGCATAGGCCACTCTGTAAGTAAGGGACTCCTCCAGAGGGCGGCCCATCAGTTGAAGACCGACAGGCAGCCGGTCTCCCATGGCGAATCCACACGGGACAGAGAGTCCGGGGAACCCGGTAACGCTGCCCAGTGCGTTTATCGGTATAGCCCGCGATCTTGTATGGACCTCACGTCCGCGTACGTTCGTGGTCAAGGCATCGCCTTTATCTCCCAGGGTCATGCCGGTCGGCAGCGCTATGATGTCCACTTCTTTGAGCGCCGCTACTAGCTCCTGTCCGATGAGCAGTCGTTTCTTGGACTTCTCCAGATACTGCCTTATGTCAACCGTGCTCATGCCGAATGGCGGCGGCGTGCCCTCGGTGAGTCGCACGTCTTCCACTCCCTGGAGGTGCGCCTTAATTGCTCGCTGGAGGTTCTCCCACTTGTCGGCGTTTTCGTATAGATGCTGGTGATCAATCCACCAAATCATCCCCTCGGTGAGACCTCCCATGACTGAGCGCGACTCCGCTGCAAGAGGCAGAGACACCTCTTGGATGTGGGCGCCCAGGTCTTCCAGAACGGAAATCGCGCGCCTAACTATGTCCTCTTGCTCTTCAAAGACCCAGTCCTTCCATGCCCAATCGTCGGTTGGCACGCCTATTCTGACACCCTTCATCCCGTCTCTGATTCCCGCTCGGTAGTCATACGGCGGCTCATTGATACTGATGGGGTCCTTGGGGTCAAACTGCCCTAGAACCTGCAGCATGATTGCGTTATCTTCCACCGTCTTGGTCATCGGCCCGGCCTGGCCGGCGCTGGCAGTTGGATACGTGTCGGTTGGATATCTGCTGATGCGGCCGGTCGTTGCCCTGTATCCCACGATGCCGCAGTTGGCCGCGGGATGTCGCACCGAGCCTCCCCCGTCTGTGCCCACCGAGCCCAGGCAGAGGGATGCCGCGGTAGCCGACCCGGGGCCGCTGCTGGAGCCTCCCGGACTGAGGCTGGTGTCCCATGGATTGAAGGCCTCTATCGGCCGGTCCAGCGAGTCAAAATTCGTTGTGTCTATGTTCACCTTGCCCACTAGGATAGCTCCGGCCTCTTCAAGGAGCGTGTGCGTCGTGGAGCTTACCCTGGGCTTTAGGTCCAGCTTTTGCGGGTTCCCGTGGGTGGAGGGAATGCCCTTGGTGTCTATGCCATCCTTGAGGGTGTACGTGATGCCGTGCATCGGCCCGCGATACTTGCCGGCGGCGATCTCCCGTTCTACCTGCTTGGCCCTCTCCAGAGCGTAGTCCCCGGTAACGGTGATAAAGCAGTTCAGCTGGGGAGCCACTCTGTCGATCCGTTCCAGGGTCGTTTCGACCAATTCTACGGGCGATACCTCACGCCTTCGCAGGCGCTCACTCATATCGGTGATAGTTGCATTCACCAGGTCAATAGATGCTGTACCCATTCTCCATTCCCTCCTTTGCGATAGTACGTCCCTAGCCGAATAATGATGACGTAAGTGCTTCAAATGGGCGGATGTCTGAGATGCCACTCCGTGGCCTGTTCGTAGGCGTAGGCCACTCTATAGAGAAGCGGCTCCTCTACCGGCCGGCCCATCAGTTGAAGGCCGACCGGCAGCCGGTCTCCCATGGCGAATCCACAGGGAACGGAAAGCGCCGGAAAGCCGGTGATGCTGGCAAGGCTGTTCAAGCGCGTTCCTCGTGAACGAGTAGGAACTTCCCTGCCTCTGATGATTGTAGAGTCCTCTGTAATCTTGTCGCCCAGGGTCATGCCGGTGGGCATCGCTATCACGTCTACCTCTGTAAGAGACGCAATCAGTTCTTGCTTCACCATTTGCCGTTTCCGTGCCTTAACGACGTAGCTCTCAATGTTTACCTGCCTCGTCCGGTTCGCCTGAATCGCTGCTTGGAGTTCGTCCCACTTGTCGGCGTTTTCGTAGAGGGACATGTGGTCTTCATACCAGCTTTCGGTTTCGCCCAGGCTTTCGGATAGCTCCCTGGATTCCTCGGCGAGGGGCAAAGAAACCGGCGACACGTGCGCGCCCATGCTTTCAAGCAAAGCGACGGCGCTGCGCACCCTGTCTTCGTTTTCCTCCGTTACCCATTTCTCCCATATCCATTCATCCGTGGGAAGCCCGATGCGGATGCCCTTGACGCCGTCCCTCAGTCCGGCGGGGTAGTCATACGGCGGCTCATTGATGCTGATTGGATACTGAGGATCGTAGACTCCCAATGCCTGGAACATGATCGCGTTGTCTTCAACCGTCTTCGTCATCGGCCCCGCCTGGCTTTGTATGCCCGACGCGGGGTAGCAATCGAGCGGATAACGGCTGATGCGGCCAACCGTCGCTCTCATCCCGACAAGCCCGCAATTGGCCGCGGGGTGTCGAACCGATCCCCCCGAATCGGTGCCGACGGACCCAAGACCCAGGGACGCCGCCGTGGCCGACCCGGGCCCGCTGCTGGACGTGCCGGGGGTGACTGTTACATCCCACGGATTGAAGCAGCCCAGGGGTCTGAGCGTGGATTCAGACTGGAACGTAATGGTATCCATGCGGACTTTTCCAACCAGGACTCCTCCCGCTCCTTCAAGCAGGGCGTGCACCGTGGAATTGACCTTTGGTTTAAGGTCCAAACCCTGTGGGTTGGCATGAGTAGTTGGGACGCCAACCGTATCCAGGTTATCCTTCAGGGTGTAAGGAATTCCGTGGAGAGGCCCGCGATATTTGCCCTGTCTGATTTCATCTTCGGCCAGTTGGGCCCGCCGCATGGCGTACTCTGAAGCCACGGTTACGAAGCAATCCAGTTTGGGGTTCACTCTTTCGATGCGTTCCAGCGTGGCCCGGGTCAGTTCAACCGGCGACACTTCCCCCTGCCGTAGACGCTTGCTCATCTCGGTAATGGTTGCTTCTACTAGGTCAATCTCGCCCGTTCCCACTTCTCACCTCGCCATATAATATGTTGGCCGATTAGCTGCCGCGCATTCGCGGGTCCAGAACGTCACGAAGGGCATCGCCGAGTACGTTCACCCCGAACACCAATATAGTCAATGCAAATCCAGGGAAGAGGATCATCCAAGGCGCCTCCGCAAAGTGGCGCATCATGCGCGAAGCCAGCAGGCCTCCCCAGGAGATGACCACGCCCCCCGGTGTTACGCCAAGGAAGCTCAGCGACGCCTCCACGATGATTACGGTTCCTATGGAGGTTGTGGCAACGACCATCATGAGGCCAAAAGTATTCGGAGCCACGTGTCTGACCATAATTCGTAAGGTATTCGCTCCAATACTGCGGGCGGCGTCTATGTACGGCGTCTCCTTGATGCTGAGAACCTGTGAGCGGATTACCCGCACGCCTCTACTGGAGAATATGAGAGTCAGCGCGATTATAAGGCTGGCAAATGAGGGTCCAAACGCCGCCATGAAAGCGAGTGCAAGTAGAAGGGAGGGGAAAGCGCTCTTAGCATCAACGAAACGCTGGACAATCAAGTCAACCTTTCCCCCAAAATAGGCGCTTGCGATTCCCAGCGCTCCGGCTATTATCGTAGCCGCCAGGGTGACTGTAACACCTACAACCATCGAGGTTCTCGCGCCGTAGATGGTGCGGCTGAGCATGTCTCTGCCAAGCATATCGGTGCCGAACCAAGCATCGGAAGCGCCGGGCCTCACAAACACTTTGTCCGGATTCGTAAGATGGGGGTCATACGGCGCAGCGATTGGAGCCGCGACCGCTATGATAGCGAAGAAAGCAATGATCACAGCTCCAACTGTCCCCAAGGGCTTGCTGCGGGCAAGGCGCCATGTACGCTGCAAGTATCTTGAGCGCTGCTGCAAAGGCAGCGAGGCAGCAGCCGTTGCGGCGGTATCTTTAGCTTTGAACGGCATTGTCACAGCCGCCTCCGTTCAAGCGATTTAGATGCGATTCCCCTACTCATATCGAATCCTTGGATCCAACCACGCATAGGTAATGTCAACTATCAGATTGACGATAAGCGCCATGAGGGCAAAGTAGAGAACGTAAACCTGGACAACTGCAAGATCGCGGCTCACTATGGCCTGTACCAGGGCCTGTCCTACTCCCGGCACGCTGAAAATGAGCTCTATCACTACTGTTCCGGTTAGCAGCCCGCCCATCAGACCGCCTAGCGTTGTAACCACCGGCAGCAAGGCGTTGCGCAAAGCATGACTCCAGATCACGGCTCTTTCGGACAGCCCCTTGGCTCTTGCCGTCCGAACGTAATCGTCCCTCATCACCTCAAGCATCTGCGTCCTGGTCATGCGTAGCAGAAGACCGTTGGAGCTGAACCCGAGCGCAATGGCCGGAATGATCAACTGTTGGGTACTGACAACCGGGTTTTGCCACAGGTGAGTAAATCCCAGCGGCGGCATCCAGCCAACCTCTACCGATAGAAATAGAATAACCAGCAGCCCTACCAGGAAAGTGGGCATTGCCAATCCCAGGATTGCCCACCCCCTCAGCACAAAGTCAATCCAACTGTCCTGCCGCACCGCCGCCAATACGCCGATGGGTATTCCCATTGCCGCCACACTAACGAAAGAGAACAGGGCGAGCTGAATGGTGATGGGCAACTTGAGCTTTAGCTCAGTCGCTATGTCGCGCCGGCTGACAAAGGATTTCCCAAGGTCGCCGCGAGCCACGTCCCACATCCAGTCTGCGTATTGGACAAGGATATGTTTGTCTAAACCTAGTTGCTCACGGAGCCGGGCATGAGCTTCCGGGGTATAGTGGCCCTCCCCGGAAGGGCCGGCCAAGATGACTGCAGCCACATCTCCGGGGACAACCCTCAGCAGCAAAAAGATAAATAGCGATGTCCCCAGCAGAGTAGGAATGAACAGCAACAGTCTCTTGACTATGTACTTCTTCACAAGCCAAACCTAGTCCTCAACCCCCGCCCATTGCGGGCGGGGGTTGAGCATCAACGCTGGACATGCTTTCCGACTACCTGTCTAGCCAAGCGCTTTCAAAAGTTGGCGTATCAAAGGTGGTCTTCCTGGGAACCCAGCCTTTCAGGTCAAGGCGGTTTACGTGCGATCCCACACCGCGAACGCTTCCTATGAGAGCGGCGTCGTTGTATACAATGATCCCCATCTCCCGCAGGATTTTGCCGCGGGCTTCATTGTCGTTCAGGAGCGCTTGCTGCTCACGGAGCCGCAGCCACTCATCATCTTCCCACGTGGTGTAATTGCGTCCGCCGTCATCCCAAATGTTGTACATTTGGAAGTTGAATGCGTCCGGATCGTTGAACCGCGATCCGGTAGCCGTTTCCAGCATCTGGAAGTCTCCGCTCTTTGAGCGCGAAGTGCGCGTGGACAGGTCGACTATCTCCAGGAAGATATCGACGTGCAAGTCTCTGTTCATCTGGCCGATGATCGCCTCGCACTCTGTCTGTCGCCGGTCCCAGCACACCCACCCGAACCGGAGCCGGTTGTTGGGACCGTATCCGGCCTCTTCCAGGAGCTGGTTGGCAGTCGCTTCAAGGTCGGCTCTAACTCCTGGGTCCGGGTCGAAGGCTGGGGCATCTCTGTACCAGTCATCCAGGGAGCCGATATAGCTCCATTCAGTGAGATAGGGGGTTACCAAACTCCCTTTACTATCCGTGATGAGCTTGTCGTACTCCTGGCGATCGAAACCGATCTGAATAGCTGTGCGCAGCTTATCCGCAACCGGGTCTCCGTCCGGACCAAAGGGCTTGTTGGCCACGTTAAGCATGAAGCCTTTCCAGCCTAGACGCTTCAGGGCGTTCAGCCGCACCTGGCCGGGAAGCTGCCTGTCCAGGTTTGCCAGGTCCGTCTCGGTGAGCGTAGTGCTGGACGGCCCCATGTTGTCCAAGCGGCCCGCCAGGAAATTCGCCCTCATCGCCTGGGCGTCATCTATGTGAACGATACTAAGCTCGTCCAAGTAAGGCAGTCCTTCTCTGAAGAACTGCTCGCTCCGCTCCCAGACGGCTTGGTTCTCAACCGCAACGCTCTTGACCTTGAACGGTCCGGTTCCTATGAGTTCACCCTTGGTCGGGTCCAGGTCGCGGTGCTCCTCGCCTGATTCATCGAGGGCCCTTGTGTAGGTGTCTGGCAGGAATGGCACAAACGACCCGGCAAGGCACGGAATGAATGCCGCCCTGGCCGCCTCCAAGCGCACCGTTACCTCATTGGGCCCGGTAACCTCCGCGCCGGCATCCGGCAAGAGGTTTCCTTGGTCGTCCCGGACCGGTTTGATATAGGCGCGAAGACATGCCTGGGTGTTGCCTGGCACCTCGTTTGGCCTATCCACAACCCTTACGAATTGGTACCACACGTCTTCAGCAGTAAAGGGGTTGCCTTCGTGGTCTACAATCCCCTCTCGGATTTTGAACGTGTAGGTTATCCCGTCGTCGCTTACCGTCCAGGATTCTGCCAGATCTCCTTCCAGAGTGGTGCGGTCGGCGGGGCTTGTGCGTATCAACTGGTTATGCAGATTGCCAATGCTCCCCCAGCAGATCCAGCTGTGCCCGCAGATAGCGGCATACGGGTCGAAGAGCCAGGTGCCTGACGTGGGCATCGTGAGAGCCCCGCCATACTTGGGCTGCTCCTCTGGCACAGGCACAGAGGTCGGGGTGGGAACAGCCGTGACGCCGGGGGCGGGCGGCTGTGGTGTAGGCGTTGGATCTCCTGGTGCTGCTGGCGCCGATGTAGGTGTGGGAGCGGGCGCATCCGGCGCCGATGTAGGCGTAGGAGCCGGCGTCGGCGTATCTTCAGCGCTTCCGCAGGCTACAATCAGCAGCAATGCCGCAAGAACCGCCAGCTTGGGTAAAACCCTCATCGAAATGATAGTCTTCATAATCCCTCCTTGCCCCGTCGTTCTGTCTTGAGCTTGAATTCAAGAGTCCGTAAGTGGTAATAGACCTAACACCAATTCCACTGCTCTGTCAAGGTCTTCATATTCGTGATTAGCATCACAAAGTCATGTGTACGACGCATATCGTCGCAGACAGGCTAGCTATGTGCCGTTTTCGTGAATCCCCGGGTTCAATCTTCTGCCTGCGTCGTACGGTATCTCGCGCCTCTTCCCGGGTCCCGCGTTCCCTGGCCTGCGTAGCAGGCGGTGGGGGGCAGGCCGCTTTCCTATTGCAGTGCCATAATGTATGCTAGGGGAGATTTGAACCCAATGGGATCCTTCTCATTACATCACTAAAGGAGGTTCAAACATGGGCACAATATCCGTGAACCGGCTAGCTGGCCTGTCTCTCATATTCGGCCCGGTAGTCGCCTTCGTCTTCTTTCTCGTAGAACCGGGCGGACTACTGATAGACAGCGCCGAAGTGTCGGACGCCGTTGGCTCCGTAACGGCCAAGGGTTCCAACGCCGCGCTGACCAATGTAACCAACATCGGGATAATCCTTGGCTTGTCCCTGATCCTCTCCGGCCTCTATGCGCTGATGCGGAACGTAACCCTGGAGGGCAACGGCAAGGCGCTTGTCCAGATGGGCTTCTTCATGATCTTCGTCGGACTGACCGGATGGATTCTAGCCAACGGCATGGACTTCATTCTGGCCGATGCCCAAACCAGCGACCAGATCAGTGGAAGCGTTCCCGTCTACTACGTCGGCTCCGCTCTCCTCTACGCCGGAGGGATTGCGCTTGGGTTTGGCGGCTTCATTTTCGCGTTGGGCCTCTCCACGAGGGACGACTTCAACCGGACAATCTCCCTGCTGGCTGCCATTGTCAGCCTGGCCGTAATGGTCTTTTTCATGGTAGCCGTACTCGACAACGGCAGCCGCGACACCTTTATCGCCTTGGCCAGGGGCTGCTACGTGCTGCTGGTTATCTGGTATGGATATCTGGGCTTCGGACTGATGAACCGGCCCGATCCCGACCTGTGGCGATAGACGGAGTCTAGGACTTGCCGGTGGCCGTCCCAAGGTCAAGGGACGGCCACCGCATCATCAGCCTGAGGAAGCGGACGCTCTCGCCAAGTGAGGTCTTCGCAGGAAAAGGGTAGCCACAATAGCAACCCCTGCAACTGCGGCGAATGTCAGCAGAGCGTTTGTGTAGCTGTCCGTCATATCAAAGACCCATCCGGCAAATACGGGCGTGATGAGTCCAATCATGCCCACGGTTTGCAGGAGGCCGTTCAGAGTAGCGAATGCCTTGCGGCCAAAGTACTCCCCTATTATGGAATGGTTTACCGGCGCCGTGCTTTCCCCAAGCGCCATTAGTAAAGCAAAGACAAGCAGAGGAAAGATGCCGCTGAAATTCACTATAACCAGCATAGCCGCAACTGTTCCCACGTGCCCAAGGAGCAGTAACGGAGCTTTGTTAAACCTATCTCCAAGCCAGCCAAACATCAAGATCAATGGAACTGCCGCGAAAGCCATCAAGCTCAGAAGGTAGGCGCCTGCTTGCTCACCCAAGCCCTTCCAGACAAAGATAGCTATAATGTGTACCCGCACTCCCTGATTCAGGGAAAGTCTGACCATAGTGCTGAAAGCTATGATCCAATATGCTGGAGTACGTAACGCCTCTTTGAACGTGAAGTCTGCCGGCAACTCCCTGCTTGCTGTAGTTTCGACCTTGGAATGGCCTCGCTCGCTCGACGCCTCCGCAATACGCCCGCCGTCCGGCAACAGCCCCATGGACTCCGGCGTTCTGCGTATGAACATTGCGGCAGGAAGCGTGACTATCAGAGTAACCAGCGCCGCGAAGACAGCGCCGTCTCTCCAGCCATGGTTCAGGACGATGAACGTAATAATGGGGGTGGAAACGGCGGTTCCCAAACGTATTGAGGCTGAGAAGAAACTGAGCACCCTGGTCCGATAACGAACGAACCAGAGGTTGGCGACTGCGTGCATGGCATGGGCGCCGGCTATGTTGGAAGAAGGAGAGATCATTAGGAGGTATATGAGGGCATACGCCCAGTAGCTCTGGGCCGTAGCCAAGAGGACGAATCCAAGGCTTCCCGCAGTGATGCCTATTACCGTGGGGAGCCGCGGCCCAAAGCGGTCTATAGCCCATCCGGCTAAAGGCGCTTCTATGCCGCCTTCCAGGCGCGCTATTGAGAAGATAAAGGATAGAGCGGCTCTACTAACACCCAGCTCTTGGGACACCGGCAGGAAGAAAATCGGCACCGTGGCTTGACGCATCGACCCGAATCCATTGACCACGATTCCGATAGCCCCCATCCACCACCCGTAGTGGACCCGCGGGACGCGCTCTGCCTGAGTCCTATCTGTTCCCAAGTTCTTCCCTCAACCTGGAGTGGGCGGTAAAAATCACCCTTAGCAGGCTTGGCCGTTAGTTCGGCTAAGAAGTATACCGTACGGATGCGAAGTGCCGCTCTACCCTGCCCGACATCAGCATGGCGCCTACCACGAGCAGCCACACGAAGAAGGCCGCGCCTGAAATCTGGTGCATCATCGTTGCCGCATCCACCCATACCAGTTGCATGACTATGCCTACCACAGCCGAAGGCAGCGCGATTCGCCTTATGACTCCTCCGGCTCTCCACTGGCGTTGAGCCGCTGCCAGCAGCGCCAGGCCCGCCGCCGCAAAGCCTACCTTGCCCGTAAACCATCGGAGGTAGTCAAATGCCTCCGTGGTGGCATCCACGGCTTCCATGCCGCCGGTCGCCGCTGCGGCCAGCATAAGCGCGTACCCGCCGGATACGACGGTGAACGCGCCGGAGGCTATGAACAGGTAGGGCACGACCGGCGTCCCAAACCGCTCCCTGATAATCCATGTCCTCAGCAGGAACCATGCCGCCGCAATCAGCGTTACGCCGGAGACGAGACGCGCTGCGCCGCTGAGGTTGTACATGGCCTTGTTGGCTGCAATAGCCCGCAATGATTCCAGCAGCGTATCCTGGTCGGCGTCCGCGGCGACGCGCGCGTACACCATTACCACGGTGGCAGCCGCCGTCAGCAGCAGAAACAATCCCGCATTGCGGGCCGCGGAATCCCTGCGGTGACCCCCGGCGCCGTGCATTGGTTGCTGTAAACTCTCCATATCGTCAATCACCTCT